>NZ_JARAYQ010000080.1:0-32403 GCF_033794505.1 Streptomyces sp. MB09-01
GCTCCGGCTCCGGCTGCCGAGGCCCCTGCCGCCGCTGCCCCGGCCGCGTCCGGCACCGACGTCGTGCTCCCCGCCCTGGGCGAGTCCGTCACCGAGGGCACCGTCACCCGCTGGCTGAAGCAGGTCGGCGAGTCCGTCGAGGCCGACGAGCCGCTGCTCGAGGTCTCCACGGACAAGGTCGACACCGAGATCCCCGCGCCGGTCTCCGGCACGCTGCTGGAGATCCGGATCAGCGAGGACGAGACCGCCGAGGTCGGCGCCGTTCTGGCCGTCATCGGTGCCGCCGGTGCCGCCCCGGCTGCCCCGGCCGCCGCCGCTCCGGCTCCGGCTCCGGCTCCGGCTCCGGTCCAGGCTGCCGCTCCGGCCGCCGCCCCGGCTCCGGCCGTGGCCGCCCCCGCCGCTGCCGCTCCGGCCCCCGTGGCCGCGCCGGCTCCCGTGGCCGCTCCGGCCCCGGTCGCCCCGGCGGCTCCGGCCGCTCCCGCCGCCCCGGTCTCCGCGGGCGACGAGGGCGCGTACGTGACCCCGCTGGTGCGCAAGCTCGCCTCGGAGTCCGGCGTCGACCTGTCCTCGGTCTCGGGCACCGGTGTCGGTGGCCGCATCCGCAAGCAGGACGTCCTGGCCGCCGCCGAGGCCGCCAAGGCCGCTGCCGCCCCGGCGCCGTCCGCTGCCGCTCCGGCCGCCAAGGCTCCGGCCGCCGCGGTCTCCGAGCTGCGCGGTCAGACGGTCAAGATGACCCGCATGCGCAAGGTCATCGGCGACAACATGATGAAGGCCCTGCACTCGCAGGCTCAGCTCAGCTCCGTGGTCGAGGTGGACATTACCAAGATCATGAAGCTGCGCGAGAAGGCCAAGGGCGCGTTCCTGGCCCGTGAGGGCGTCAAGCTCTCGCCGATGCCGTTCTTCGTCAAGGCCGCTGCCCAGGCGCTGAAGGCCCACGCGGTCGTCAACGCCCGGATCAACGAGGACGAGGGCACCATCACCTACTTCGACTCGGAGAACATCGGCATCGCCGTGGACTCCGAGAAGGGCCTGATGACCCCGGTCATCAAGGGTGCCGGTGACCTCAACCTGGCGGGCATCTCCAAGGCGACCGCCGACCTGGCCGCCAAGGTCCGCGGCAACAAGATCACGCCGGACGAACTGTCGGGCGCGACCTTCACCATCAGCAACACCGGCTCGCGCGGTGCCCTGTTCGACACGGTCATCGTGCCCCCGAACCAGGTCGCCATCCTGGGCATCGGTGCCACGGTGAAGCGCCCGGTGGTCATCGAGACCGCCGAGGGCACCAACATCGGCATCCGCGACATGACGTACCTGACCCTGTCCTACGACCACCGCCTGGTGGACGGCGCGGACGCGGCCCGGTACCTCTCGGCCGTCAAGGCGATCCTCGAGGCCGGCGAGTTCGAGGTCGAGCTCGGTCTGTAAGGCTCACCGCACGGCAGCAGCTGTCGCACCACGGCGCCCCCGCCCGGGATCTCCCCCGGGCGGGGGCGCCGTCGTCTTCGCGCCCCGGCGGTTTCCTGTAACCAGCCTCACCCGGCGTCCCTGACCGGGAACGCATCGCGTCGGCCTACTCCGCCGTATTGTCTACGCATCAGCCCCGGACCACCCCTGCACCCGCACCCAGGAGATGAACCGCCGATGATCACCCCACCCGTCGTGCACTCGCTGCGCGAGCAGATCCGCGAGCACATCGTGGAGGGGATCGTCAGCGGGCGCTGGAAGCCCGGGGAGCGGATCGTCGAGCGCCGGATCGCCGTGGAGCTGGAGGTCAGCCAGACCCCCGTACGGGAGGCCCTGCGCGAGCTGGAGACCCTGCGGCTGATCGAGTCGGCGCCGAACAAGGGCGTGCGCGTACGGAACCTCTCCGCGGCCGACCTGGAGGAGATCTACCCGGTCCGGGCCGGTCTGGAGCAGATCGCGGCCGAGCTGGCCGCGCCGCGGCTGGCGGCCGACTGTTCGGCGCTGGAGCCGCACGTGGCGGCCCTGTGGGAGGCCGACCGCACCGAGGACGGGACCGCGCAGGTGCGGCACACCGTCGGGTTCCACCGGGAGATGGTCCGCGCGGCCGGGAACAGCGTGCTGCTGCACACCTGGGAGAGCCTGGGCATCGAGGTCTTCACGGCCCTGTCCATCCGCTGGCTGGGAACCGTCCAGAAGTCCTACGCCGAGGAGCACGAGGCCCTGGTCGAGGCGTTCCGCAGTCAGGATCCGGACATCGGTCTGCTGGTGAAGCGGCACGTCCTGGGGTGCGCTCCGAGGGCGTGATCCACTCGGGATCCGCCCGTTTCACCCGCATTTGACCGGCACCGCGTGCCTTTTCTGCTGGCACGCGGTGCCGACTTTCATCAGATCGACGTTTCTTTGTCACTTTTATTTGATCGATCATCGATCAGCGATTTACAGTCGTCGCGGACCTCAACCAGGTCCACCGACCCTGTCCTGCCCGTCAGGGATTTTTTCACCACCTCTCCATTACCCGGAAGGCGGCGCACAGCGATGTCCGACCCCGTAGGAAAGCTTCCGAGCGAGCTCGACCAGCTCCCGGACCGCGACACCGAGGAGACCGCCGAGTGGGCGGCCTCCCTCGACGCCGTCGCCAAGGCCGCCGGTACACGCCGGGCCGAATACCTGCTGCGTCGCACCCTCCAGCACGCCGAGGCCGCCGGCCTCGCGCTCCCCAAGCTGCTGGAGACGGACTACGTCAACACCATCCCCACCGCCGCGGAGCCCGAGTTCCCCGGTGACGAGGAGATGGAAGCCAAGATCACCGCGTGGAACCGCTGGAACGCGGCCGCCATGGTGACCCGCGGCTCCAAGTACGGCGTCGGCGGCCACATCGCCACCTTCGCCTCCGCCGCCTGGCTGTACGAGACCGGCTTCCAGCACTTCTTCCGCGGGAAGGAGGCCGACGGCTCGGGCGACCAGCTCTACATCCAGGGCCACGCCTCCCCCGGCATCTACGCCCGCGCCTTCCTCGACGGACGCATCTCCGAGCAGCAGCTCGACAACTTCCGCCAGGAGTCCGGCGGCAACGGCCTGCCGTCCTACCCGCACCCGCGGCGCCTGCCGTGGCTGTGGGAGTTCCCCACGGTCTCCATGGGCCTCGGCCCGCTCTCCGCGATCTACCAGGCGCGCTTCAACCGCTACCTGCAGAACCGGAGCATCAAGGACACCGCCAACTCGCACGTCTGGGCCTTCCTGGGCGACGGCGAGATGGACGAGCCCGAGTCGACCGCCGCCCTGGCCCTCGCCTCCCGCGAGCAGCTCGACAACCTGACCTTCGTCATCAACTGCAACCTGCAGCGCCTCGACGGTCCGGTCCGCGCCAACTTCCGCGTGGTCCAGGAGCTGGAGGCCCAGTTCCGCGGCGCCGGCTGGAACGTCATCAAGTCGCTGTGGGGCTCCGCCTGGGACGAGCTGTTCCAGCTCGACACCACGGGCGCCCTGGTGCGCCGCCTGCGCGAGGTACCGGACGCGCAGTTCCAGACGTACGCGACCCGCGACGTGGCCTACATCCGCCAGCACTTCTTCGGCGCCGACGCCGAGCTCGTGCAGCTGGCCGGCGTGCTCTCCGACGCGAAGATCGCCGAGTGCTTCCACAGCTCCCGCGGCGGCCACGAGCCGCGCAAGGTCTACGCCGCGTACAAGGCCGCCCTGGAGCACAAGGGTGCGCCGACGGTCATCCTGGCGCAGACCGTCAAGGGCTACACGCTGGGGGCCGGGTTCGAGTCGAAGAACGCGAACCACCAGATGAAGAAGCTGACGATCGACGAGTTCAAGGACATGCGCGACCTCCTTGGCCTCCCGATCCCGGACAGCGCCTTCGCCGACGGCGTCGTCCCGTACGGCCACCCGGGCGCGAACAGCCCCGAGGTCCAGTACCTGAACGAGCGCCGCGCGGCGCTCGGCGGCCCGGCCCCGGCCCGCAAGGTCAAGCAGGTCGCCCTGCCGGCTCCCGCCGACCGTTCCTTCGCCCCGCTGCTCAAGGGTTCCGGCAAGCAGGAGATGGCCACCACCATGGCCTTCGTCCGCCTCGTCAAGGACCTGATGCGGGACAAGGAGACCGGCAAGCGCTGGGTACCGATCGTCCCCGACGAGGCCCGCACCTTCGGCATGGAGTCCCTCTTCCCGTCGGCCGGCATCTACTCGCCGCTGGGCCAGACGTACGAGCCGGTCGACCGCGACCAGCTCATGTACTACAAGGAAGCCAAGGACGGCCAGATCCTCAACGAGGGGATCACCGAGGCCGGCGCCATGGCCGACTTCATCGCTGCCTGCACGTCGTACGCGACGCACGGCGAGCCGATGATCCCCTTCTACATCTTCTACTCGATGTTCGGCTGGCAGCGCACCGCCGACCAGATGTGGCAGCTCGCCGACCAGCTCGGCAAGGGCTTCATCGTCGGCGCCACCGCCGGCCGCACCACCCTGACCGGTGAGGGCCTGCAGCACGCGGACGGCCACTCGCACCTGATCGCGTCCACGAACCCGGCTTCGCTCAACTACGACCCGGCCTTCGCGTACGAGATCGCGGTGATCGTGAAGGACGGTCTGCGCCGGATGTACGGCGAGCAGCCCGAGGACGTCTTCTACTACCTGACGGTCTACAACGAGCCGAAGGTGCAGCCCGCGATGCCCGAGGGCGTCGAGGAAGGCATCCTCAAGGGCCTGTACCGCTTCAACACGGCGGCGGACCTGGCGGAGGCGGCCCCGGCCGCGGACGCCCCGAAGGTCCAGCTGATGGCCTCCGGTACGGCGATCCACTGGATCCTGGAGGCGCAGCAGCTGCTGGCCGCCGACTGGAACGTGTCGGCCGACGTCTGGTCCGCCACCTCCTGGGGCGAGCTGCGCCGGGATGCGCTGGAGTGCGACGAGGCGCTGCTGCGCGGCGAGGTGCGCACCCCGTACGTCACCCGCGCGCTGGAAGGCGCCCAGGGCCCGGTCCTCGCCGTCTCCGACTGGATGCGTCAGGTCCCGGACCAGATCAGCCAGTGGGTGGAGCAGGACTACACCTCGCTGGGCACGGACGGCTTCGGCCTGTCCGACACCCGTGAGGGCGCCCGCCGCCACTTCGGTGTCGACGCCCAGTCGATCGTGGTGGCCGCGCTGGCCCAGCTCGCCCGCCGCGGCGAGGTGCCGGCGTCCGCCGTCAAGGAGGCCCGGGAGCGCTACGGCCTCTGAGGCTCCGAGTGACAGGCCGAAGGCCGGTGTCCACCCCCGCGGGGGTCGGACACCGGCCTTTCGCCGTATGCGCGGTGGCGGCGCGGGGGCGCACCCGTGATGCTGGAGCGGTGATGGACGAGACGGAGTTCTGGGAGATCGTGGACCGTACCCGCGAGGCCGCCGACGGCGACCCCGAGGAACACGCCGAGCTGCTCGTGGAGCGGCTGGCCCAGCTCGACCCGGATTCCGTCCTCGACTTCGCCCGGCACTTCGAGTCGCGCTACAACCGGGCGTACACCTGGGACCTGTGGGGTGCGGCCTGGGTGCTGCTCGACGGGGCGAGCGACGACGCCTTCGACTACTTCCGGTGCTGGCTGATCGGGCAGGGGCGGGAGGTCTTCGAGGGCGGGGTGCACGATCCGGACCATCTGGCGGAGCTCCTGGGCGAGTTCGACGAGGAGATCGACGGGGACGGCGAGGAGCTGGGGTACGCGGCCGACGAGGCGTACGAGCAGCTGACCGGGGCGGTGGCGCCCGACCTGGGCATCCCACTGCAGGCGGCGGAGCCGGAGGGCACCCCGCTGGACTTCGAGAACGAAGCCGTGCTCGCGGAGCGCTTCCCCCGGCTGTGGGACCGGTTCCGCGGTTGATCAGTAGTGCGTGCCGCCGTCGATGCGGATCTCCGTACCGGTGATGAACGCGCCGTCCTCGGAGCCCAGCATCGCGACGACGCCGGCGACGGTGTCGGGACCGGCGAAGCCCTGGCCGAGGGCCGGGGCGAGCTTGGCGAACAGGCTCCAGTCGGTGTCCTCGGGCAGGCCGGGGCCGTTGCCGGTGGTCATGCCGGACTCGATGGAGCCGGGCGCGACGGAGACGAAGCGCAGGCCCTGCTTGCTGTACTCGGCGGCCAGCGCGTGGGTCATGGACTGGATGCCGCCCTTGCTGGCCGCGTAGGCGGACATGTAGGGGTGCGCGAAGGACGCCGAGGTGGAGCTGAAGTTCACGACGGCCGGCCGGTCGCCCGCCAGCAGGGCCGGGAGCGACTCGCGGATCATCAGGAAGGTGCCGGTCAGGTTGACCCCGATGACCTGGTTCCAGAGGTCGAGCGTGGTCCGGTCGGTGTGCGCGGAGCGCAGGATGCCGGCGGCGTTCACGAGCACGTCGATCCCGCCGAGGGCGAGCGTCGCGGCCGCCACGCCCTCCTTGACCGCGTTCTCGTCGGATATGTCCAGGACGGCGGTGGTGAGCCGGTCCCGGTGGCCCTCGGCGGCCGCGCGGTCGGCGGTGGCCTTCAGACCGGCCTCGCTGACATCCACGGTGTGGACCCGGCCACCCTCGGCGAGGATGCGGTGGACGGTGGCCCGGCCGATGCCGGAGCCGCCGCCGGTGATGAGGACGCGACGTCCTTCGTAACGGTTCATGGCGCGAGCGTACCGAAGAGATGGCACGTTTTGCCATGCTGTCAAAAAACGTCACCACCTGGCTGCGCGGGAGGTACGCTTCACCCCGTGAGATCCCCTCGCCCGTACTCCCCCCAGGCCGGCCCCGGAGCCCAGTCGCTGACCGAGCGCCGCAAGGCAGCCACCCAGCTCGACATCGCTCGTGCGGCCTGCGAACTCTTCGCCGAACACGGCCCCGACGGCACCACCGCCGAGGACATCGCCCACCGCGCCGGCGTGGCACTGCGCACGTTCTACCGCTACTTCCGCAACAAGCAGGAGGCTGTGGCACCGCTGCTCGCCGGCGGCGGTGACGCCTGGCGCGCACTGCTCGCCGAGGAGGACCCCGGCACGCCCCTCGCCGAGGCGCTGGAGCGGGCCGTCACCCGGTCACTGAGCGAGATGCAGGCCGTGGAGGAGGGCCTGGAGGTGACCCGCGGCCTGCTGCGCGCGGCGGCGGGGGACCAGGCCCTGCGGGCCGTCTGGTACCGCGTGAACCAGGACTCCGAGGAGCACCTGGTCCCGGTGATCGCCCGGCTGGCCGGGCCGGACGCCGATCCGCTGGAGGTCCGCCTGCTCGCCGCGGCGGCCACGGACGCGATCCGCGTCGCCCTGGAGCTGTGGTCGACCACCGACGCGCCGGTCTCGGGCCCCGGCTCCCCCGCCGAACTCGCGGTCCGGTGCCTGCGCGACCTCACCGGCGCGATGCCCCTGCTGCGCTGAACCAGCGCAGCAGGGGCATCGTCCCGGTCCCACGGCCCTCCGTGGTCTGATCGGCCTCAGCGGCCACCACCCCAGCCGCCACCGCCGCCGTCGCCGCCACCGCCGCCGTTGCCCCAGTCACCGTTGCCGCCACCACGGCCGCCCCAGTCACCGCCGCCGTCGCCGCCGCGACCGTTGCCCCAGTCGTTCCGGTCGCCGTTGCCGCCGCGACCGTTGCCCCAGTCGTTCCAGTGGCCGTTGCCGCCGCGGCCGGAGTCGTTCCAGTTCGCGTCGTGCCAGTTGTTGCGGCGCCAGTCGGAGTCGTTCCAGTTGCTGTCGCGCCAGTAACCGCGGTCGCCGCCGACGCCTGCGGTGTCCCAGCACCAGCTGGGCCGGTCGCGCCAGTCGCGGTTGCAGCAGTAGTCCCACCGCGCGTCGGAGCGGTTCGAGGGGTAGCGGTAGCAGTCGTAGCCGCCGTCACCGCCGCCGCCACCACCGGTGACGACCGAGGCCGAAGCGCTGGCGACGGGCAGCAGACCGATGGCGATTCCTGCGGCTCCGGTCATGGCTGCCGCAACGATCCTACGGCGCATTCTCATGCACCTCCGAACATGTCTCGCTTATGAGGCCTTTAGGTCATTTCCACCCTTACTCCGCCCGGGCGGCCTGTCAAAGCGGAAAGGCCCCCCGCCTCGCTCCGTGGAGCGTGGCGGGGGGCCTCCCATCAGGCATTTTTAGATGTCGAAGTACAGCTCGAACTCGTGCGGGTGCGGGCGCTGCGCGATCGGGGCGATCTCGTGCGTGCGCTTGTAGTCGATCCACGTCTCGATCAGGTCCGGGGTGAAGACACCGCCGGCCAGGAGGTACTCGTGGTCGGCCTCCAGGGCCTTGAGGACGTCCTCGAGGCTGGTCGGGACCTGCGGGACGCTCGCGTGCTCGTCGGGCGAGAGCTCGTAGAGGTCCTTGTCGATCGGCTCCATCGGCTCGATCTTGTTCTTGATGCCGTCGAGGCCCGCGAGGAGCAGCGCCGAGAAGGCGAGGTACGGGTTCGAGGACGGGTCCGGCGCGCGGAACTCGACGCGCTTGGCCTTCGGGTTCGAGCCCGTGATCGGGATGCGCATGGCGGCGGAGCGGTTGCGCTGCGAGTACACCATGTTGACCGGCGCCTCGAAGCCCGGCACCAGGCGGTGGTAGGAGTTCACCGTCGGGTTGGTGAAGGCCAGCAGCGACGGGGCGTGCTTGAGGATGCCGCCGATGTAGTAGCGGGCGGTGTCCGACAGGCCCGCGTAGCCGGCCTCGTCGTAGAACAGCGGGTCGCCGTTGGCCCACAGCGACTGGTGCACGTGCATGCCCGAGCCGTTGTCACCGAAGATCGGCTTCGGCATGAAGGTCGCGGTCTTGCCGTTGCGCCAGGCGACGTTCTTCACGATGTACTTGAAGAGCATCAGGTCGTCGGCCGCGGCGAGCAGCGTGTTGAACTTGTAGTTGATCTCGGCCTGGCCGCCCGTGCCGACCTCGTGGTGCTGACGCTCGACCTGGAGGCCCTGGGCGTCCAGCTCGAGGGAGATCTCGGCGCGCAGGTCGGCGAAGTGGTCGACCGGGGCTACGGGGAAGTAACCACCCTTGTAGCGGACCTTGTAACCACGGTTGTTCTCCTCGGAGCCCGTGTTCCAGGCACCGGCCTCGGAGTCGATGTGGTAGAAGCCCTCGTTCGCAGAGGTCGCGAAGCGCACGCTGTCGAACACGTAGAACTCGGCCTCGGGGCCGAAGAACGCGGTGTCGGCGATGCCGGTGGAGGCGAGGTACGCCTCGGCCTTCTTCGCGATGTTGCGCGGGTCGCGGCTGTAGGCCTCACCCGTGATCGGGTCGTGGATGAAGAAGTTGATGTTCAGCGTCTTGTCGCGGCGGAACGGGTCCAGCCGCGCGGTCGTGATGTCGGCGCGCAGAGCCATGTCGGACTCGTGGATCGCCTGGAAGCCACGGATCGAGGAGCCGTCGAAGGCGAGCTCCTCCGCCGGGTCGAACGCCCGCGCCGGGATGGTGAAGTGCTGCATCACACCAGGCAGGTCGCAGAAGCGGACGTCGACGAACTTGACGTCGTTCTCCTCGATGTACTGCTTCACTTCGTCGGCGTTCTGGAACATCCAACTCCTCCTACTCCCGGCCCCGGGGCAGGGCGGGCTTTATAGCTCGTGGTGCGTCAGTGCGGTGCCGCACGCTGACCCGACCATAAGCACAAGGGATTTCTCAAGCATGACCCATTTGTTTCGCACAAGTTAACCAGGGTCCCGACGGAGTGCCGTGCGACGCCACCGGTACCGTGGTCGGGTGGACAACAGACAGGCAATCGGATCCTGGCTCTCCGGCCCCCGCGCGGCCGCCGAGGAGATGGGCGTCGACTTCGGCTATCCGGGTCAGCGACTGGGCCTGCCCCAGCAAGGGCCCGGCTCGGTGGCACGTTTCGGGCGCCGGCTCGGCGCCGTCGCGATCGACTGGGTCGGCTGTCAGCTCATTGCGTACGGGCTGATCACGGGCGGCGACCTGGCCGCCGCCGGCAACTGGACCCTCTGGCTCTTCCTGACCCTGAGCGTCCTGACGCTCGGCACCGTGGGCTTCACCCCCGGTAAGCGGATTCTCGGCCTCCGGGTGATCTCGGAGAACGGCGGCCGCCTCGGCGTCTTCCGGGTGCTCCTGCGCACGGCGCTGCTGGCCCTGGTCATCCCGGCGCTGATCTGGGACCGCGACGGCCGCGGTCTGCACGACCGGCTGGCGGGCGCCGTCCAGGTCCGCATCTAGCGGCAGCCGCCCTCACGCACCACGCACGTGGACACAGGGGCGCCCCCCGAGCCGGCCGGCTCGGGGGGCGCCCCTGTGTCGTATACGAAAATCAGGTGAGCGGGTCAGCGCATCTTTCCGCCGCGCGGCATCTTCATGCCCTTGGGCATGGGGCCCTTCGGCAGCGGCATGTTGCTCATGAGGTCGCCCATGGCACGCAGCTTGTCGTTGATCTCGGTGATCTGCGGACCGGCCAGCACGCGCGGCAGCTTGAGCAGGGTGGTGCGCACCTTCTTGAGCGGCACCTCGCCCTCGCCCGTACCCACGATGAAGGTGTGCACCGGCACGTCCGGCATGATCCGGGCCAGCTTCTTCTTCTCGTTCGCGAGCAGCGGCTTCACCCGGTTGGGGTTGCCCTCGGCGATCAGCACGACGCCGGCCTTGCCGACGGCCCGGTGGACGATGTCCTGCTGCCGGGTCATCGCGACGGCCGGGGTGGTCGTCCAGCCGCGGCCGACGTTGTCCAGTACGGCCGCGGCCGCGCCCGGCTGTCCCTCCATCTGCCCGAAGGCAGCCCGCTCGGCCCGTCGTCCGAAGACGATCGCCATCGCGAGGAACGCCACGAGGAAGCCCAGGATGCCCAGGTACAGCTCGTGCCCGATCAGGAAGCCGAATGCAAGAAGGGCACCGAAGGTGACAATTCCCACGCCCGCGACGATCAGACCGACCTTCGGGTCGGCCTTGCGCGTCATCTTGTACGTGAGGGCGATCTGCTTCAGTCGCCCGGGGTTCGCAGCAGTCTCTGCGTTTGACTTCCTCGCCATACAGCGAGTTTACGTGGCCTGCGGGGTTCGGGTAGCCGCGGCCTCAAGTACGTGTTCGGTTTCGACCCGGTCCTTGGCCCTGCGACGGTCTTCGAGCACCGCCGTCCAGGCGTTCCGGCGGGCCCCGCTCATCAGCAGGGACTCGATGCCCCGGAAGGCGTCGGAGAGGGACGGGATGGCGATGGCGCGTACGGGCGCGGCCTGCATGATGTCGATCCCTTTCACGGAACTCGCGTCGGCAGTGCTTGTAGCGTGCGTGCGTGCTGCGATGCCTGCGTACCGCGGTGTGTGCGGTGCGTGGACCTAGCGTCACTGATTGGTGTTACCAGCGCATGACCTGTCGGTCAAACGTGACGAAACATTGACGCGGCCCGCCGGGCTCTTCCTGAAAAGAGCCTAGGGGCCGCGCCACTGCGGTGTTACTGACTAGTAAGCTTTTGTGCTCGAGTTCACACGCTCGCGGCGCGCCTCTCGTTCTCGCGGTCGACCTACGCTCCTGCTCGGCTGCGCTTCTCCATCGCCTGGCCGTAGAGACGCCCGGCCCGGTACGAGGAGCGGACCAGCGGGCCCGACATGACACCGGAGAAGCCGATCTCCTCGGCCTCCTTCGCCAGCTCCACGAACTCGGCCGGCTTCACCCAGCGCTCGACGGGGTGGTGCCGCGGCGAGGGCCGCAGGTACTGGGTGATGGTGATGAGCTCGCAGCCGGCCTCGTGCAGGTCCTTCAGGGCCTGCGAGACCTCCTCGCGCTCCTCGCCCATGCCGAGGATCAGGTTCGACTTGGTGACGAGGCCGTAGGCGCGGGCCTTGGTGATCACGTCGAGCGAGCGCTCGTAGCGGAAGCCGGGGCGGATCCGCTTGAAGATCCGGGGCACGGTCTCGACGTTGTGCGCGAAGACCTCGGGGCGGGAGGCGAAGACCTCCTCCAGCAGCTCCGGGACCGCGTTGAAGTCGGGGGCCAGCAGCTCGACCTTGGTGTGCCCGCTCTCGCGGCCCGCCGTCTGCTGGTGGATCTGGCGCACGGTCTCCGCGTACAGCCAGGCGCCGCCGTCGGCCAGGTCGTCGCGCGCGACGCCGGTGATGGTGGCGTAGTTCAGGTCCATGGTGACCACGGACTCGCCGACACGGCGCGGCTCGTCCCGGTCCAGGGCCTCGGGCTTGCCCGTGTCGATCTGGCAGAAGTCACAGCGCCGGGTGCACTGGTCGCCACCGATGAGGAAGGTGGCCTCGCGGTCCTCCCAGCATTCGTAGATGTTCGGACAGCCGGCTTCCTGGCACACCGTGTGCAGTCCTTCGCCCTTCACCAGGGCCTGCATCTTGGTGTACTCGGGACCCATCTTCGCCCGGGTCTTGATCCACTCGGGCTTGCGCTCGATGGGGGTCTGGGCGTTACGGACCTCAAGGCGCAGCATCTTGCGTCCGTCGGGTGCGACTGCGGACACGACCGGCTCCCTGTGACTTCGATTGTTCGGGCGCCCACCAGGGTACGCCCGTAATTTCGTACGCTCTTACGTCGGCCAACCTGCGAGGGGCCGACCGCATTCCCGGGGTGTCAGGCGCCCGCCGCCGGCTCTGTTTCGCGGGGCCGCAGCTCCGCGTGCTCCAGTACGTCCTTCAGGTGCCGTTCGACGACCGGCAGCACCTCGGCGATGGTGATCTCGCGGCCCAGCTCGTAGGAGAGCGAGGTCACACCGGCGTCCCGGATGCCGCAGGGCACGATCCGGTCGAACCAGGTGTTGTCCGGGTTCACGTTGATCGCGAAGCCGTGCATGGTGACGCCCTTCGCGACCCGGATGCCGATCGCGGCGAGCTTGCGGTCCTCACGGCGCTGGCCGGCGTTGGACGGCGCGTACTCGGGGCCGTTGAGCCGGGCGTCGAACTCCTCGTCGTGCAGCCGCGGGTCGAGGTCGAGGGAGAGCCCGCCGATCGCGGGGCGGTCCTCGACCGGGTCGCCGAGCACCCAGACGCCGCTGCGGCCCTCGACCCGGGTGGTCTCCAGGCCGAACTCGGCGGCGGTGCGGATCAGCGCCTCCTCCAGGCGGCGGACGTGCGCGACCACGTCGACCGGGCGGGGCAGCTTCATGATCGGGTAGCCGACCAGCTGGCCCGGGCCGTGCCAGGTGATCTTGCCGCCGCGGTCCACGTCGACGACGGGCGTGCCGTCGAGCGGGCGCTCGCTGGGGTCGGTGCGCCGGCCCGCCGTGTAGACCGGCAGGTGCTCCAGCAGCAGGCAGGTGTCCTCGATCTCGTCCGCGAAGCGGGCCGCGTGCACCCTGCGCTGTTCTTCCCACGCCTGGGTGTACTCGACGGATTCCGGTCCGAAGCCCAGATGGACAAACCCAAGCTCAGCCACCGCAGCGCCTCCTCATTGAACCTGCTGTGTGCACGTACTTCACTGAGCAAGGGTACGGCGGCCCGTGCGGGCCCCTTCAGGGCCCCGGGCCGGGCTCCGCGGCGGGCTCCGGCACGCACTCCGGGCCGGGCCCCGGCCCGTACTCCGGGGCGGGCAGCGGCGGGGGCCACGGAAGCTGCTTCGGCCGGCGCCGGCCCTTCGGCGGCCGGTCCGGGTCCTCGTCCGCGCGCGGCAGCCGCCGGTGCCCCTCCGAGTGGTCGTTGACCCACCCGCACACCCCGCACGCGTACCGGCCGTCGAGCCCCGCGATGTAGGTGCCGCAGCGCCGGCACTCCGCCTCGGTCAGCTCGGGCGGGGGCAGCGGTGCGGTGGATTCGGTTCGCTCCTCGGGGAGGTGCGCCCCGTGGGGCCGAGGGGTCATGGTTCGCAGCCTATGCGGACGGAGGGGGCCGGTCCGTAAAGAGCCCTCCGCATTCTGCACACGATCGGATGAATGTGGGGCAGAGAGGGCGGCGTGAGCGAAGTTCGCCGCTACATTCACGCCGTTCACAGGGCCGGGACTCCGGTCCGTCACGTCAGGAGACCGTGGAGCCGATGACGGAACGACCTGCCCAGCGCGTCCCCAACCGGCAGCTCGCGGCGCTGATCGCGGAAGCCGGGTTCTCCAACGCCGGGCTCGCCCGCCGCGTCGATCAGCTCGGCCTGGAACACGGTCTCGATCTGCGGTACGACAAGACCTCCGTGACCCGGTGGCTGCGCGGGCAGCAGCCGCGCGGGACCACCCCCGCACTGATCGCCGAGGTCTTCACCCGGCGCCTGGGGCGGCGGCTCTCCGCCCAGGACCTGGGGCTGGACGCCTGCGCGCCCGTGTACGCGGGGCTGGAGTTCGCGGCCACGCCGGAGGAGGCCGTGGACATCGCGAGCGGTCTGTGGCGCAAGGACTCCGGCTCCCACGCCGAACTGCGGAAGATCGCCTTCACGCCGGCCGGGCTGGTCGTGCCGAGCCGGGACTGGCTGATCGGGCGGGCCGACGAGCGGGTGGGCCGGGGCGCGGACCAGGCGGCGGCCCGCGTCCCGGTGCAGGGCCGGGCCACGGTGCCACGGCAGCGGCAGATCGACCGGGGGCCCGGGCAGCGGGTGACGGGCGGTGACATCGCCGCGCTGAGATCGGTGAGCGAGCTGTTCCGCACCCTCGACCACGCCTACGGCGGCGGGCACGCCCGGCAGGCGCTGGTGCGCTATCTGGAACACGAGGCCGAGCCCATGCTCCGCGGCACCTACGGGGAGACCACCGGGCGGCGGCTGTTCTCGGCCGCCGCCGATCTGACCCGGCTCGCGGGCTGGACCTCGTACGACATCGCCGCGCACGGGCTCGCCCAGCGGTACTTCGTGCAGGCCCTGCGGCTCGCGCAGGCTGCCGCCGACCGCCCCTACGGCTCGTACGTGCTGGTCACCATGAGCCGGCAGGCGGTCTACCTCGGCCACGGCCGGGAGGCGGTGCAGCTGGCCCGGGTGGCCCAGCAGGGCGTCGGCTCCGGGCCGCCGCCGGTGGTGCAGGCGATGCTGCACTCGGCGGAGGCGCGGGGGCACGCCGTGCTCGGCGAGGTCCGGGCGTCGACGGCCTCGCTGGTGCGGGCCGAGCGCGCACTGGGCGCGGCCCGGCCCGGGGACGAGGTACCGCACTGGGCGCGGTTCTACGACGAGGCCCAGCTCGCGGACGAGTTCGGGCACTGCCACCGGGACCTCCAGCAGTACCGGGCGTCGGCCCAGCACGCGGAGCGGTCCCTGCAGCTGAGGGCGCCGGGGTACGCGCGGTCCCGGCTGTTCTGCCGGGTGGTGCTGGCCACGGCCCGGCTGGGGCTGGGCGAGCTGGACCAGGCGTGCACGCTGGGCGCGGAGGCGGCGCAGCAGGCGTCGGAGATGCGGTCGGTGCGCGCGGTGGAGTACGTACGGGACTTCGAGCGGCGGCTGGAACCGTACCGGGACGCGTCGGCCGTGCGGACCTACCGGGACCGGGTGGCGGCGTTGTCGTGACGCTGTGCGGGCCCGGCCCCCGAGGGGGACCGGGCCCGGGCGGCGTGGTTCTCAGGCCGCCACCGGAAGTGCGGGCTCCGGGGTGGCCGGGAGCGGGATGCCGAAGTCGCGCAGGAGGGCGCCGGCGGCCCGGCGGGCCGAGTGCAGTGCGCCCTGGACGGTGTTGGTGTCGCGGTGGTCGCCGCACACGTACAGGCCCGCCAGGACCCGTACCGGGCGCCGCAGGTCGTGTGGCGGGGGCATGGCGGGGACGGCCTCCGGGGTGTGGTGGACGGCCAGCAGCTCCCACTCCCGGGTTGCGGTGTCGTAGAGCCGGGCGAGGCGCGAGGCCACGGTGCGCACGGGCGGCGGCGGCCCGAGCACGGTCGTGGTGACCAGGCTCCGGCCGGCCGGGGCCCGCGTCGGGTCGACCGCGCTCATCACGGCGGTGTGCGAGACGGGCCAGCCGGGGTCCCCGTCCAGGAGCAGCGAGCCGTCCCGGGGCAGGCGTGCGGCGGTGGCGTGGTGCAGGACGGTCACCTCGTGGAAGGCGGGCACGCGCAGGCCGGGCAACAGCTCGGCGGCGGCGCGGGCGCCGGTGGCGAGGAGGACGGAGCGGCAGCTGAAGTCGCCGTGCTCCTCGGTCGTGACCAGGTTCGTCGCCACCGACCGGACCCGGACCCCGGTCCGGACGGTTCCGGGCGGCAGGGCGGCGGCGAGCAGGTCGGGCAGGGCCGCCGCGCCTCCCTCGGGCACCGCGAGGCGGCCGCGGGCGAAGGTGCGCAGGGCGAGGTCCGCGACCCGGCTGGAGGTGGTGAGCTCCGGATCGCGGAGCAGGGCGGCGAGCAGGGGCCGGAGCACCCCGTTGAGGGTGCGCGGCGGCAGCCCGCGCGAGCGCAGGGCGGTGTGTGCGCTGCGTTCGGGACGGGCGAGCAGCTTGTCCTCGGGCAGGGCGGCGAGCCGGCCGAGGGCGGCACTGAGCCGGGCCTGGTCGAGGGAGCCGCTGGCCAGGGCCCGGGCCGGGGTGAGCGCCCCGGCCCGCAGCTGTTTGCCGTCGGTGTGGACCAGGACCCCGGGCACGAACGGGCGCAGGGTCAGGGCCTGCAGGCCGGGGGTGCGTTCGAGCTCCGTGTACGAGGTGTTGAGCAGCTGGCCGATCCGGTCCAGCCGGAACCCGTCGGCCGACTCGGTGGCCATCCGGCCGCCGGGGTCGTCCGCGGCCTCCAGGACGGTGACCGTGACTCCCGCTGCGATCAGGTGCTGCGCTGCCGCGAGTCCTGAGACCCCGGCTCCTACGATGACGACGTCCGCATGGTGCGCGGCATGGTGTGCGCTGCTGAGCACGTGCCCCTCCCCGAGGTCGGCGCGGCTGTGTGGGGATCCTCCTTCCCCCAACCAGCTCCACGGGAACCCGAGTTCGGCCGGGTATTACGGTCAACTCCGGTCGCACGACGGTCGCATCCGGGTCACGAACGGTCGCACGGCGGTCGCACGGCGACGGGGTCCCCGGGCCCGTCGCTCAGAGGGCGGCGCGGATGGCCTGCTCGATGCCGGGGTCGCGGAAGACGAAGCCGGACTCCAGCAGCCGGGCGGGGCGGGCCCGCTGACTGCCCAGCACGTCCGCGGAGAGCTCCCCGAGCACGATGCGCAGGGCCGGCGCCGGTACGGACAGCAGCGCGGGCCGGCGCAGCACACGGCCCATGGCCGCGGTGACCTGGCGGTTGGTCAGCGGCTCGGGGGCGGTGAGGTTGACGGGGCCCTCGAGGCCGGGGGTGTCGATGATGTGGCGCAGGGCCGCGACCTCGTCCCGGAGGGAGATGTACGACCAGTACTGGCGGCCGTCGCCGAGCCGGCCGCCGAGACCGGCACGGAAGAGGGGGAACATCCGGCCCCAGGCCCCGCCCTCGCCGGCGACGACCAGGCCGGTACGGGCGAAGGCGGTCCGGATCCCGGCGTCCCGGGCGGGCGCGGCGGCCGCCTCCCACTCCACGCAGACCGAGGGCAGGAAGCCCTGCCCGGCGGGGGCGTCCTCGTCCACGGCCCGGTCGCCGGTGTCCCCGTAGTAGCCGACGGCGGAACCGCTGACGAACACGGCGGGCGGCTCGTCGAGCGCGGCCACGGCGCGGGCGATCGCGGCGGTGCCGAGCACCCGGCTGTCGCGGATCTCCTTCTTGTACGCCGCCGTCCACCGGTGGTCCCCGATCCCGGCCCCGGCCAGGTGCACGACGGCCCCGCAGCCGGCCAGGCCGGCGGGGTCGACGTACCCGCGCGCCGGATCCCACCGCGCCTCGTCCGCGCCCGCCGGCTCCCGCCGCACGAACCGCACCACTGCGTGCCCGTCCTCCCGGAGGGACCGCACGAGTGCACTGCCGATGAGCCCGGTCGCGCCGGTGACTGCGATACGCATACCCCCATCCTGCCGGTCCGCTGCGCGGGCTCGGCCTGTTCGGGGCGCGTCGTTGTCCTTCGCCGGACGCGCGTGCCCTGGCGGGCGTCACCACACGGCGCTCCGCGCCCGCGCCTCAATCGCCGGCGGGGCTGGGTGTTTCAGCCCCGAGGCCGGGCGGAGGCCGAGGCCGGGCGGAGGCCGAGGCCGAGCGGAGGCCGGTTCAGGTGGTCGTGCCGAGCCAGGTGCCCACCGTGTAGGTCACCGCCATCGCCAGGGCGCCGCCCAGGACGTTGCGGGCGACCGCCCGCGGCACCGGCGCGGCGCCCAGCCGTGCGCTGAGCACCCCGCACAGCGTGAGCGCGGCGAGAACGGCCGCCACCGTCACCGGCACCCGCGCGGACGGCCCCGGCAGGACGATCGCCAGCAGCGGCAGCACCGCCCCCACCGTGAAGGCGACGAGGCTGGCGAAGGCCGCGTGCCAGGGGTTGGCCAGCTCGTCGGGGTTGATCCCCAGCTCCACCCGGGCGTGGGCCCGTAGCGCGTCGCGCCGTGTCAGCTGCTCGGCCGCCTCCCGCGCCACCCCCCGGCTCAGCCCCCGTGCGGCGAGCAGGTCGGTGAGTTCGTCGAGCTCCGCCTCCGGCTCCTCGGCCAGCTCCCGCCGTTCGAGGTCCAGCGCTGCCCGTTCGGAGTCCCGCTGCGAGCTGACGGAGACGTACTCCCCCGCCGCCATCGACAGCGAGCCCGCCAGCAGCCCGGCGACGCCCGCCGCCAGGATCGCGGAGCGGGAGGTGGTGGCCCCGGCCACGCCGACGACCAGGCCCGCGGTGGAGATGATCCCGTCGTTGGCACCGAGCACTCCCGCCCGCAGCCAGTTGAGCCGCGTGCTCATCTCCGCGCTCTGCGCGCCGTCACCCGTGCCGTGCGCCTCGATGTGCGCCTGGCTGGGCGCCTTCCCCGGGCTTTCGTCTGCCGTCACGCCACCACTTTCCCGGCCCGGGCCGTACGGGGCCACCCGGCGGCCCGGTCCGGGGTGCGCGGGTCCGGCCCGCGTACCAGGGTGGAAGGGTGAAACGCGGACGCGAGGAGCCGGGCTGGCTGCGCGGGGAGCCACCGCCGCGCTGGGCCCGGATCGCGCCCGCGGTGGCCCTGGTGGCCCTTGTGCTCGCGCAGGCGCTCACCCCGGGCGATGTGGAGCTCGGCTACTTCCTGGCGGGCGTGCCCCCGGTGGCCGCCTTCGCGTACGGGGC
The DNA here is from genome assembly GCF_033794505.1 of Streptomyces sp. MB09-01. Taxonomy (NCBI): domain Bacteria; kingdom Bacillati; phylum Actinomycetota; class Actinomycetes; order Kitasatosporales; family Streptomycetaceae; genus Streptomyces; species Streptomyces sp. MB09-01. Next base: position 18,912 of record NZ_JARAYQ010000080.1, read on the forward strand.
GGCCGGGACGGCGGTCTTCGCCGCCGTCGTCCTCCTCCTGCTGGGGGTCCACGAGCTCGGGGTCGCCCATGCCCGGGGGACGGACCTGGCCACGGTGGCCGTCGTCGGGCTGCTGAGCGTGGTGATCGCCTGGGTCCGGCAGCGCCGGGACGCCCAGCTGGTGAGCGTGCGGACGGTGGCGGAGGCGGCCCAGCTGGCGGTGCTCCCGCCGGTGCCGGAGCGGGTGGGTGCGGTGCGCTGCTCGGGCCTCTACCGGGCGGCGCAGCGCGGCACCCTGGTCGGCGGCGACCTGTACGACGTACGGGCCGGTCCGCACGGCGTGCGGGCACTGGTCGGGGACGTGCAGGGGCACGGCCTGGCGGCGGTGGCCACCGTGGCGGCGCTGCTCGGGGCCTTCCGCGAGGGCGTGATCGACGACGCCGGGCTGGCGGCGGTCGCGGGCCGGCTGGACCGGCGGCTGGTGGCGGACGCGAGCGCCGCTTCCGTCGAGCACCCGGAGCTGTTCGCGACGGCGGTGCTGCTGGAGTTCCCGCCCGGGCTGGACCTCGTGAGGATGGTGTCGTGCGGGCATCCGCCCGCCCTGCGGCTGCGCGGGGCGGCGGTGGAGGAACTGGTGGTGGAGCCGGGCCCGCCGCTGGGCCTGGGACTCGCCGGGCCGACGCCGCCGACGGTGGCGGAGCTGTCGCTGCGGCCCGGGGACCAGCTGCTGCTGCACACCGACGGCGTGACGGAGGCCCGGGACGCGGCGGGGCACTTCTACCCCCTGGCCGCCCGGGTGCCCGTACTGGCACGGGACCCGGGGGGCCTGGTCGGGGCGGTGTGGCGGGACCTCGCGGCCTTCACGGACGGCGGTCCGCGCGACGACGTGGCCCTGCTGCTGCTCTCCCTGGACGGACCGGGATGAACCGGCGGCCCCGCCTACGACTCCTTGATGAACGCGCGGACCATCTTGCAGGTGACATTGGACGGCCGGTGGATCCCCGTCCGGACGGCCATCGTCCGGATCTTCCGGTTGGTGGCGCGCCGCGGGTCGTACGTCCCCGAATCGAGCAGGGATATCGCCAGCCGCATCGCCTTCAGACGGCGGTTGTGGCTCTCGTACCACTCGCGGGGCAGGCCCGCCGGCAGCGGCTTCTTCTTGACGGGCCGGACGGTGGTGGCAGTGGCCATCTACAGCCTCCCAAACGGTAGTTGGCTTCCTGTCGTTCTCCCTCGATTTTACCGGGGACCACTGACAAAAGCCCCTGGCCAGACAAGCCCTGGGTAGGGTTGGCGGCATGGAGATCTGGATCAATCCCGCCTGTTCCAAGTGCCGCAGCGCGCTGACCCTGCTGGACGCGGAGGGCGCCGACTACACCGTGCGCCGGTACCTGGAGGACGTGCCCTCCGAGGACGAGATCCGCGAGGTGCTCGGCCGGCTCGGACTGGAGCCTTGGGACATCACGCGCACCTCGGACCCGCTGGCCAAGGAGACCGGCGTACGGGAGCTGCCGCGCGAGGAGACCGACGAGGCGCGCGGGCGTTGGATCGCCCACCTGGCCGCGCACCCGAAGCTGATCCAGCGTCCGATCATCACCGCCGAGGACGGCACGGCCGTGGTCGCCCGCTCCGAGGACGCCGTCCGCGAGGCCCTCTCCCGCAAGGGTTAGTCCGCGCCGGCCCGGCGACGCGGACTAGTCCGCGAGCCGGCGGGCGATCTCCCCGGCCGCCGTCAGCGGCAGCGCGTGGTGCGCGACGCCGGGCAGTACGCCGACGCGCGCGGCGGGCAGCGCCTCGCGGGCGGACCGGGCCGCGCGGCCGGCGTCGTGGCAGCGGGCGCGCTCCGCGAACAGCACGTCGACCCGCGTGTCCGGCGGTTCGGCGAGCGCCCCCGGGTCCGGGCGCGGCCCGGTGACCGGGCGTACGGCGGGAAGGCCGGCCGTCTCGTCCTGCAGCCGCAGCCAGGCCGGGTCGAGCACGGCCCCGCGGGTCTCCCAGCCGAGGAAGGAGCGGATCCGCTCCGGGGTGGGCCGCACCAGCACGGGCAGCGCGCGCAGGACGTACCCGGGACGGAGCCCGGCGAAGACCCGGGTCGGGTCGAGCAGCACGAGGCGGCCGAGCCGGGCCGCGCGCGCGGCGGCGTAGTGGGCGGCGATCCACGCCCCGTACGAGTGCCCGCCGAGCGCGACCGGCCCGTGCGGGCCGAGCCCGTCGAGGACCGCGTCCATCCAGCCGACCAGGTCCGCGACGGACCGGAGGGCCCGCCCCGGCGCCGGGACGCTGAGCCCGGGGTCGCCGACCAGGTCCACGGCGTGCATCCGGTGCGTGCGGGCCGCCCCGGCGGCGGCGCAGGCGCCCCACACGGTGGAGGTGGCCCCGCCGCCGGGCAGCAGCACGAGCGGCGGGGCGCCGGCCGGGCCGCAGCTGTTGACGCGGGTGACCCCGTACGGGGTGGGCAGGTCGACGGTGTCGACGGGCCCGGGCCACTGGCCGAGCACCTCGTCGTAGGCGGCGCGGAAGGAGGAGGTCCGGGACATGACGGGCTCCGATGTCTCGCTGGGCGATAATCTCGCTCAGCGAGAGATCCTAGGCGGAGGCGATGTGGGCGACAACCAGGAACCCGGTGCCGGGGAATCCGACAACCTGCAGCTGGTGCACCTCCTGCGGGCGGTGTCCGTCGAGTTCGGCCTGCGCCAGGCGGAGTTCGCCGCCCGCAACGGCATGCACGCCACCGACGTGCGGGCCCTGATCTGCCTGCTGGACGCGGCCCGCGCGGACGAACCGGCCACGGCCGGCCTGCTCGGCGCCCGGCTGGGTCTCAATTCGGCGGGCACCACCTCCGTGATCGACCGGCTGGAGCGGCTCGGCCACGTGGCCCGGATCCGCGACGAGCGCGACCGGCGGCGGATCCTGCTGCGCGTGGAGCCCGCGGCGATCCGCCTGGGCCGGGACTTCTTCGGCCCCCTGATCGACGGGGTGCTCCAGGTGCTCGACTCCTTCGATCCCGCCGAACGGGACACCGTACGGCGCTTCCTGACGGCCACCCACGCCGTCTTCACGGCGGAGCCGCACGCCTGACCGCCCGGCCGGGCGGGCGGAGGGGCGGCGGAGGGGCGGCGAAGGGGCCGGCGCTGCGGCCTTCATCTCGTCCCGACCTCGACACCTCGTAGGGTGGCATCCGTACCAAAGAGGGACGAAGCACACCAAAGGACCCGACGTGAACGAGCAGCAGCAGTCGCAGACCAGCCCCGGCGCACCTCCGGTCGTGCAGCGGCGGCGGGGGGCCGACTGGATGTTCGGCGGGGTGTACGGGACGGTCCTGGCCAGCGGGCTGCTGGCCGCGCTGGACCAGAAGGGCGGGGACTTCACTCCGTTCTACGACGCCAGCTGGGTGCTCGTCACGGCGGCCACCGCCGCGCTCGCGCACGGCTACGCGCACCACATGGCCTCCCACCAGCAGAACTCGGCCTCGCACCGGTGGCGGCTGCTGGTCCTGGCCCTCTGGCACGAGTGGCCGATGATCGCGGCCACCCTCCCCACCGTCCTGCTGCTGATCGCCTCCGGGGTCGCCGACTGGGACTCGTACGGGGTGACCGCCGTCGGCCTCGGCCTGAACACCGCGCTGCTGTTCGCGTGGGGTTCGGTCGTGGCGCTCCGGGTGGGCTACCGGATGACCTCCGCCCTGCTGATCGGCCTGGCCGACGCCACCATCGGCCTGGCCATCATCGTGGCGAACGCGGTCATCAAATAGCGCGGTCGTCGAGGAGGCCGGTCGTCGAGAAGCGCGGTCGTCGAGGAGGTCATCGAGGAGCGCGGCCCTCGGGGAGCGCAGCCGTCACCCGGGGAGCTGCGCCTCCGCCTCCGCGAGGATCTCCGTCAGCCGGGCCCCGAACTCCGCTCCGCGCGGATCCGGCACGCCCGTGCGTGCCGCGGTGAGCAGCGCGTCCAGGGCGCGGCCGTAGGCACCCGGTACGTCGCTCCAGCCGGGCATCACGTGCACGCCCTCGGCGCCGCGCAGTTCCAGGCCCACGCCGGCGGCCGCGCGCGGCGCGCCCAGGCTGAGGACGGCGGCGCTGGCCGCGCCGGAGGCGTGCCGCAGGGCCAGCTGGACCACGTCGGAGGGGCCGCGGGTGGCGCTGACCTCGGTGACGTCGCCGAGGACCGGGATCAGCACGGAGAGGGCGTGCGGACCGACGTCCCACAGTCCGCCCTTGGCCTTGCGCCAGGGCGAGGCGGCGTACGCGCTGGGCGTGCCGTCGGGCGGGAAGACGGCGCCGAGCCAGTGTGCGGCCGCGGTGAACCAGCCGGAGCGTCCGGCCTGTTCCGCGACCCAGCCGGCGGTGGGCTCGGCGAAGCGCAGGGTGAGGAAGACGACGGAGGCGACCCCGTGGCGGGCGGCCGCGCCGGCGACGGCCCGGGCGTCCTCGACCGTCGTCGCGACGGGCTTGTCGAGCAGCAGGTGGCAGCCGGCGGCGGCCGCGCGCACGGCGAGCGGGGCCTGGACATCGGGCGGCAGGGCGAAGGCCACGGCGTCACACTCGGCGAACAGCTCGTCGGGGTCTTCGTACACCTTCACGTCGTACGCGCGGGCCAGTTCGGCCGCGGCTTCGGGCCGGCGGCCCCACACTCCGACGAAGTCGGAGCCGGGGTGCGCGGCGAGGGCGGGCGCGTGGGTGCGGTGGGCCCAGGGGCCGGTGCCCAGCAGCCCGACCCGCGGTCGGGGGTCTCCGGTGGGGTTCAAATCAGACGAAATGCTCACGCGTTCAGTCTGCCCCACCCGGACGGGCCCTCCCCCACCAACCCGCTCGCGTCCCGCACAGCCCACCCGACCTGCGGCGTAAACCTCGGTAACACGGGGTTCACACACGGGCAACGGAGGGGAAATCGCGGGCGGGCACGCTGCGGTCATCACCGCAGCGATGAAGCAGCGACCAGCAGCACCCGCAGAGTCTGAGGATGGGGCCCGTGAGCTACAAGGCTGAGTACATCTGGATCGACGGCACCGAGCCGACGGCGAAGCTTCGCTCCAAGACGAAGATCCTGGCGGACGGCGACGCGCTGCCGATCTGGGGCTTCGACGGATCGAGCACCAACCAGGCCGAGGGCCACGCCTCCGACCGCGTGCTCAACCCGGTGTTCTCCTGCCCGGACCCGATCCGCGGCGGGGACAACGTCCTCGTGCTGTGCGAGGTCCTGAACATCGACATGACCCCGCACGAGTCGAACACCCGCGCGCTGCTGCGTCCGGTCGCCGAGAAGTTCGCCGCTCAGGAGCCGATCTTCGGCATCGAGCAGGAGTACACGTTCTTCGACGGCACCCGCCCGCTCGGCTTCCCGGTCAACGGCTTCCCGGCGGCGCAGGGCGGCTACTACTGCGGCGTCGGCTCGGACGAGATCTTCGGCCGCGACATCGTCGAGAAGCACCTGGACCACTGCCTCGCGGCGGGCCTGAGCATCTCCGGCATCAACGCCGAGGTCATGCCAGGCCAGTGGGAGTTCCAGGTCGGCCCCGTCGGCCCGCTGGAGGTCTCCGACCAGCTGTGGATCGCGCGCTGGCTGCTCTACCGCACCGCCGAGGACTTCAACGTCTCCGCGACGCTGAACCCGAAGCCGGTCAAGGGCGACTGGAACGGCGCGGGCGCGCACACCAACTTCTCCACGAAGGCGATGCGCGAGGACTACCGCGCGATCATCTCGGCGTGCGAGGCGCTGGGCGAGGGCAGCAAGCCGCTCGACCACGTGAAGAACTACGGCGCCGGCATCGACGAGCGCCTGACGGGTCTGCACGAGACCGCCCCCTGGAACGAGTTCAGCTACGGCGTCTCGGACCGCGGCGCCTCGGTCCGCATCCCGTGGCAGGTGGAGAAGGACGGCAAGGGCTACATCGAGGACCGCCGCCCGAACGCGAACGTGGACCCGTACGTCGTGACCCGCCTCATCACGGACACCTGCTGCACCGGCCTGGAGAAGGACAACCTGGTCTGACCGCCCGTTCACCCCGAGCCCGTCCCGACGCCCGCCGAGCCCCCACAGGCCCGGCGGGCGTCGTCCGTGCCGGGGGGAGGGACTCGAGGGGAAGGACTCGAGTGGGCGTGGGACGGTTCTGCCCACGATGCGATACGGATGGCCGGGCCGGACTGCCGGAAGCGGCTGGACGGTTGATGGATTGTCCTGGTTCGAGGGGCGCTTGGGATGGAATATGAGATTCCGATCCATGATATGAGACGTGACCTGCCCGGGAGGGAGGACATCTGCTTGAATGGGGCCATGGCCAGCCATTCGCACACCTCGTCAGGTCGCAGCGACCTCGAGCCGTTCTGGCCCTCCCGTCAGGATCACGACTACGACCGGGAGTGTTGCCGCGCGAAGAACGCGCCGGCCCTCTAAAGCCTCCGGGATCTCCTTCCGACCTTCCCCCAGGCCTTCGGTCTGCGCGGTGCGACATCGATGACGTCCGTACGTCTCCCTGCCGACCACTCCGCGTGAAAGAGCTGACCACTCATGGCGAACACCCGTTCCCTCACCTCCGCCTCCGCTGCGACCGCTTCCCTGACCTATCCGCCCCATCCGCGCCACCGGCTGCGTTCCGTGGAACGGGACGAGGTGGCCGGTGCCGTGGACCTGCTCCCGCCGGGGGCCACCTGGCTGCCCGCGCCCCAGCACACGCTTCCGACGCTCCCGGGGCAGCCGCCGATGGTCGGCTACCTGGTGCTCGTACCGGCCGACCAGCAGCCGCCGATCGGCTTCGCCCCGCACGCCGTGGCCGCCCCGCTCGCGCCCGCCCCGGTCCCGGCCCCCACCGCGACGGCCGTGGCGGGCGACGCCCTGGTCCGCATCGACTCGGCGCAGCGCACCGCCGAGGTCGACGGCCGGGTGCTCGACCTGACGTACCTGGAGTTCGAGCTGCTGGCCCATCTGGTGCGGCACCCGCACCGGGTGCACAGCCGGGACCAGCTGGTCACCACGGTCTGGGGCTACGGCCACGTCGGCGACGGCCGGACCGTGGACGTCCACATCGCCCGCCTGCGGCGCAAGCTGGGCGCGTCCCACCGCGGCGCGATCCAGACCGTGCGCCGGGTGGGCTACAAGTACGCGCCCTGACCGGCCGGTCGACCGTACGCGGCGGGCCCGTACTCCCGGGTGGAGTACGGGCCCGCGTGCGTCAGGGGGTCGGACGGTCCGACCGCTCAGGCGGCCGAGGCGGCTCGGGCGGCGGCCTTGGCGCGCCGGCCCGCGACGAAGCCCAGCAGGACGTCGACCACGAGGAAGGCGACCAGGCTGATCCCGAGCAGCGGGATGAACCAGCCGACCACGGCCGTCGCCGCGGCCAGCGGCAGCAGCGTGGTCACCGGCAGCTTCCGCCATGCGCCGCGCGGCTGCGCCCGGCCCACGGAGAGCTTGCGGTCCTTCGTCGGCCGGCGCAGCCACCACATGCGGTAGCCCCAGAAGACCAGGAACATCACGGCGACGGCGAGCGCGGCCAGCACGATCTGGTTGGCGAGCCCGAAGGTCTGGCCCATGTGCAGGTCGATGCCGAAGCGGGTCATCTTGGCGAGCAGAGGGTGGTCGGCGAAGCGCAGTTCGTCCATGACCCGGCCGTCCGCCGGGTCGACGGCGACCGCGTCGAAGTGCACCGGCACCTGCTTGTCCTGCTCCTTGATCACGTACCCCTTGCCCTTGGCGGGCAGGGTCACGCGGATCGCCTCGGTGACTCCGGCGTCCCGCGCGGCGTCCACGGCCCGGTCGAGGCCGACGTCGGCCGTGGGCGCGGGGGCGGGCATCTGCGTGCCCTCGGGCATGGTGTGGCCCGCGTGTTCGTCGGCGCCGGACTCCGCCCCCGGATTCAGCTTGGCCGAGACGGCCGGCGTGGCCCCGCCGAGGCCGTCCTGGAGCTGCCCGATGTTCTCGCCGGCGTACTTCGACCAGGTCAGGCCGGTGGCGGAGAGGACGACGAGCCCGGCGACGGACCACAGGCCGACGGCCCCGTGCCAGGACAGGGTGCGGCGGCGGCCGGTGGCCTTGCGGTCCGGCAGGACCATCCCCCAGCTACCCCCCAGCGACGTCCGCTTGCGGCGGCGGCCGATCCACAGGGCGAGGCCGCCGAGCGCGACCACCCACATCCAGCTCGCGGCGAGTTCGCTGTAGTTCCGGCCGAACTCCCCGAGCTGGAGGCTGGAGTGGAACTCGCTCAGCCAGGCGCGCAGGGGCAGCGCGTCACCGACGGTTTCGATCTGCCCGCGCACCTCGGCCGTATACGGATCGACGAACACCGTGAGGGTCTCACCCTCCGGGAGCCCCTCGCTCTCCATGATCACCCGGGTGGTGGCCTCGGCTTCGGGGGCCGGCCACACGGACACGACCGCGCCCTCGGGGGCGGCGCCCTTGGCCGCTTCGACCTGGGCGCTGAGCGGCAGGACGCTCTCGCCGACGCGGGCGACGGTCAGCTCGTCTGAGTAGACGATCTTCTCGGCCTGCCAGGAGGCCGCGTAGAGCAGGCCGGTGGCGGAGGCGAGGAAGAGCAACGGGGCGATCAGCAGGCCCGCGTAGAAGTGCATGCGCAGGAGCAGCGGCCGCAGGGCGGCCCAGCCGCCGCGGCTCTTGGCTATGCCGGATGGGTCGGCGTCCGGGGTGCGGACGTCCTGAACCTCGTCAAGAGACATGGTGGTTCCTCGGTGTGGGCGAAGGCATGGGGACATCGGCCCCAGGTCTCGCCACCCCTCTCGCCGAGGGTGCGCCGGGTCAGGCGCGAGCAGGACGGCCGGGGGCCGTGAAGCGGGGGAACGGCCCGGCCCCGGGCGGCCCGCGGCGCACCACGGCGTGGGCGTGCACGGCCCCGCGCAGGCGGCGCGGCCGCTCGCGGGGGGCGGGGAAGGCGGGCGGGGCCGGTACGGCGGCTACCCGCGCCCGCACGAGGGCGAGTGCGCGGGCGAGCGGCCGGGCCGCGTGCAGTGCGGCGGCGCCCAGGACCCGGGCCAGCCGGAAGACGGCGGCCTCGCCGCGCGCCAGCCAGGCGGCGCAGAGCAGTCCGGCGAGCAGGTGCGCGGCGATCATCCCGACGCCGCCGTCGGTGGCCATCCCGGCCATGCCCGCCATGTCGGCCGTCCCGGCGACGTCGGCGAAGCCGGCCGCATCGGCCATCCCGGCCGCGTCCGGCATCCCCGCCGCGCCCGCCGTCTGCGCCGCACCAAGGGCGCCGGCGGACATCGCGTCGCCCGCCACGGCCGGGGGCATGTGGTGGTGCGCCTCCGCCGCCGCGGGGGCGACGGCGACGTCTCCCGCGGCCTGGCTGCCCGAGAAGACGAGGTGCAGCACCCCCTGTACGGCGAGCACGGCCGCGGTGATCCCCACGGGCCCCCGCCGCCGCCCGGCGGCGAGCCAGGCGAGCCCGCCGGTCACGGCGAAAGCACTCAGAAGGCCGGCCGGGGGAACATCCGTGCCGGAAATGTACGAATGCCCCACCGCACCCAAAGCCACGCACATCGCCGCGAATGTCGCGGCCCGCGAGGCGCGCAGGGGCGCGGATTTCTCAGACATGGCCGGGACATGTTCGCACGGGGCCCGGTGGTGCCCGCCAGAGGGCGGTATCCGATCATGGAAGCGTGAATCCAATTCCACTGGGAGCGGTGTACGCCGGCGGAGTCCAGCTCGGGGCGTACGCACTGGAGCGGATGGGTGCGGCGGAGCGGGAGCGGCTGCTGCGCACCTGCTCGACGAACGTCGACAACCTCGCCGCCGGGCGCTGGGAGACGCTGCTGAGCAGCGCCGCCGTCGTCGAGGAGCCGATGCCCCTGCCCTACGCCCTGCTGCTCGTCGCGGTCCTCGGGTACGCCGAGTACGCGTACGGCGCCTGGTGGACGGCCGCGGTGTTCCTGTTCGGGCACGCCACGGCGACCCTCCTCGTGTACGGCGCCCTGCGCAGGACGACCGATCCGGGAACCCGGCGCGCCCTGGACGTGGGGACGAGCTACGGCTTCAACGCCGTGCTCGGCGCGCTGACCTCGGCCCTGCCGCGCGGGGCGGTCCGCACCGCCGCCCGGGCCGGCCTGCTCGCGCTCGCCGCGGCGCCCGTGCTGAAGCGCGGGCGGACCTTCACCGACGCCGGACACCTGGCTGCGCTCGGGATCGGCATCGGGGTCTCGCTGGCCTTCGATTGTCTTTCCGGGGCGAAACATCAGAAAATTGCCTGAATCGCCGCATGACCGTACCGCTGGAGCCGCCACGATGACCGCCACTCCCTCCACCACCGTCGCCAACCTGCGCGACCTCGGCGGCACCCCGCTCCCCGGCGGCCGCACCGTCCGCTCCGGCCTGGTGCTGCGCTCCGGCCAGCTCGACCGGCTCGACCTCGACGCCGATCCGGTGGTGGCCGCGCTGGGCGTGCGGACCGTCATCGACTTCCGCACCGAAGCCGAGCGCGCCGACCACCCCGACCGGATACCCGGCGGGGCCCGGCTGCTGATCGGCGACGTCCTCGCGGACAAGCTGAGCGAGGCCGGCAGGAAGCCCGCCGCGGCGCAGCTCAAGGACCTGCTGTCCGACCCGGCGGTGGCCGAGGAGCACCTGGGCGGGGGCAAGGCCCAGGCCCTGTTCGCCGACACCTACCGGTCCTTCGTGAACTCCGGCTCCGCGCAGGCCGCGTACCGGATGCTGCTCACCGAGGCCGCCGACCCCGCCGCGGGCCCGCTGCTCTTCCACTGCACGGCCGGCAAGGACCGGACCGGCTGGGGCGCGACGGTCGTCCTGGCGCTGCTCGGCGCGGACGACGAGACCCTGATGGCCGAATACCTCTCCGTCAACCCCGCGGTCAAGCAGGCCTTCGCCCCGATGATCGAAGGTTTCACGGGGGCCGGCGGGGACCCGGACATCGCGCTCGCCCTGATCGGCGTCTTCCCCTCCTACCTGGCGGCGGCGCTGGACGAGGTGGAGACGCGCTACGGCTCCATGGAGAAGTACGTCCGCGAGGGGCTCGGCGTCCCCGACGAGACCGTCGAGGCCCTGCGCGCCCGTCTGGTGGCCTGACCCCGGCATCCCGGCAGCCGGGGGAGAGGCCCTCCGGACGGGTGACCATCCGACGATTCGCTCGTTCTGCTGAACGTGACTGCGCCGGATACCGCCACCCGCCCCCTGCCTCCCGTGCCGCCGGACGTCGAGCAGGCCGAAGCCGCCATCGTCGAGCACTACCCGCGGCTGGTGCGGCTCGCCTATCTGGTGCTGCCGCCCGCCCTCGGCCGCAACCGGCGGGTGCTCACCGCCCACTCGCTGGTCCAGCGGGCGCTGCCGCGCGGGCGGCGGGACTCGGCGGCGGCCGTGCAGGGCGGGGTTCCGGGCCAGCGGGCCGGCGCGGACGACTCCGGTTACGCCTACGTCCGGCTGCGCGTGCTGCGCGCCGCCCTGGAGGCGGGAATTCCGCTGACCTTCCGGGCGCTGCCCCGGCGCGCGCAGCTCCCGCCGCTGCTCCCCCAGGTGTGGGGGTTGCGGCTGTTCCCCCGCTCAGGCGGGGCCGAGGAGCTCGCCCTCGACCAGTGGCTGGCCACCCTCGACGGGCCCGGCCGGGCCGCCTGCGTGCTGCGCGCCCTGGAGCGGCTGGCCGAGCCGGAGGTGCTCCGGGTGCTCGACGAGGCCGGGGTTCCGGATCCGGCCGCCGCCGTCGCGGAGTCCGGGGATCCGGCGAACGACGTCCTGTTCGCCTCCCCCGAGTTCGACCCGTGCGTGCTCCAGGCCCGGCCCACCGACCTGCTGCGGCGGCGCCGGCTCGGCCGGGCCGCCCTGGCCGCCGCGGCCGCCCTCGCCGTGTGCGGGGCGCTGCTCGCGCTGCCCGGCGGGGGCTGGGGCTCGGACGGGGCCGCCGCCCCGCTCCACTCCCGCAACGCCGCGGCCGAGCAGGCCCTGGATCCCGGGAAGCTGGTCCGGGCCGCGCCCACGCTCTGGCGCACGTCCTCCCGTACGGACTTCTCCACCTGGCCCGCCCGCGGGGACCGCGCCGGCGACGCCGCCCTGCTGCGCCGGGCGCTGGCGGTCTGGGCCCGGCCCGGCTCCTCCGTGGTCGTCTCCGCCACCCCGGGTACGCCCTCCGGGCCACCGATGGGACCGGCTCAACTGCTGTTCGCGGGCGCCGTCGACCAGGCCGTCGTGGTCCTGTTCCACGACGGCCTGCGGGTGGTCCGCTACGCCGAACCGCGCGCCGGGACCGCCGGCGCGGCCCTCGACTTCGCCCGGACCGACGGCGCATCGGCCGACACCGCGACCGCGCTGGTCCTCAGCCGGGTCGACGGCAACGTCCGCTACCTCACCGCGCCCTGGGTCACCGGCGCCTCCCTCCGGGACCTGCTCAAGCCCGGCGGCCCGGCGGCGGTGCTGAAGCCGACTCCGGACGGGGTGACCCCGCCGGTCGCGGGCCCGGCCCCGGCGGGCAGCTGTACGAGCTGGAACGCCCTGTCCCTGACCGGCGACGGCGCCACCCGGCTGATCACCGACCTCGGCGAACTGACCCCGGCCCGGCTGACGTCGGGCGCGCCCGGCGCCGAGCGGGACGTGACGGAGGCCGCCGAACTCGGGGACTGGTCGAAGATCGCCTGCCTGCTGCCCTCGGTCCGCTCGCACGGGGTCCGCACGGTCAACGCGTGGACGTACGCGAAGCAGCCGCTGCCGGAGGGCGACGGCACGGCGGCCTGGCTCTGCACGCGGGCCGAGACCTGGCAGGGCGCGGCGGACCGGGTGCAGGCGCAGTTCCTGGCCCCGGGCTCGGCGACGGCGGCGCAGGCGGCCAAGTCCGAGGGGTCCGCGGCGTGCGGGCCGCGGGAGCCGCGGGTGCTGGCGGGCGTGCTGTGGAAGTCGCGGGCGGGCCAGTGGTACGTCCTGGCGGCGGGCAGTGCGCAGTTCGCCTCGCTGTCGGTGTCGGGCGGCGGGGTGAACGGAGCCGCGAACGGCAACCGGCTCGCGGTCAAGGCCCCGGCCGGTGCGCAGGTGGACCTGTCGGGCAGGCTGACGGACGGGACGAAGGCGGGGACGCTGCGCTAGGCGGGGACCGCTCCGGGAGGAGGCGGCGGGCTCAGCCGCAGAGGCGGGTGAAGATTCAACGACCAAGCCCGGTCGGGGAGTTGGCGGGATTCGGACATGACGGCCGTAGGGCGCACATGGCATGATCGGATTCCGGTTACCGCTCGGTAATCCCCCACACCCCTCACCCGCCTGAAGGTCCACCACGTGCGCATGCTCGCCCGACGCCTCCTGCTCCCCGGCCTGACCGCCCTCGCGCTCGCCGCCACCGGCTGCTCCTCGACACCCCACACCGGCGCCGCCGAACCGGCCGCCCCCGCCGGGGGACCGACTGCCACTTTAACACCCCCAACCCCCCCCCCAACACCACCCAACCCCACCAACACCCCACACACCCCACCCACACCCCCCCACACCACCCCCCCCACCCCACCACCCACCCCCACCCCCCCACCCCCGGCGCGCCCCGCCCCCGCCCGCCCACCCCCCCCCCTCCCCCCCCCCCCCCCCCCCAACC
>NZ_JARAYQ010000081.1:0-32134 GCF_033794505.1 Streptomyces sp. MB09-01
GGGGGGGGGGGGGGGGGGGTGTGGGGGCCGCGGTGCCCTCGTTCTCGGTGCTCACAGCGCTCTCTCCTCGTCACACACGGCTTCGAAAAATCTCTGGCGATCGGTCCGACTGAACGTTCGACGTGCCGCACAAGTTCCTGGGCAAAGCCTTTCCCATGACCCGTCAGAGCACTGTAAGCCGGACCTGTGCATCTCTCCCCATTCTTTATATCCGACATTTCGAATGGATCCACAGGATGGACCTCGACGGCGGGGGCCCTCTCGGTGGCACCATGACCCGGTGACCCACGCAATGCCGCGCACCATCCAGGTCGTCGCCCACCGCGGCGCCTCGGAGGACGCCCCCGAGCACACCCTGGCCGCCTACCGCAAGGCGATCGAGGACGGCGCCGACGGCCTCGAATGCGATGTACGGCTCACCGCCGACGGCCACCTGGTGCTGGTCCACGACCGCCGGGTGAACCGCACCTCGAACGGCCGCGGCGCCGTCTCGGCCCTGGAGCTGGCCGATCTCGCCGCTCTCGACTTCGGCTCCTGGAAGGACCGCGAGGAGTCCCCCGACTGGGACGCCGACCCCGAACGGACCTCCGTCCTCACCCTGGAGCGCCTGCTGGAGCTCGTCTCCGACGCCGGACGGCCGGTACAGCTCGCGATCGAGACGAAGCACCCGACCCGCTGGGCCGGACAGGTGGAGGAACGCCTCCTCTTCCTCCTCAAGCGCTTCGGCCTGGACACCCCGCCCGCCGCGGGGCCGCACCCGGTCCGGGTCATGAGCTTCTCCGCACGCTCCCTGCACCGGGTGCGCGCGGCAGCCCCGACGATCCCGACCGTGTACCTGATGCAGTTCATCTCGCCCCGGATGCGGGACGGGCGGCTGCCGGCCGGGGTGACGATCGCCGGTCCCGGGATGCGGATCGTGCGCAACCACCCCGGCTACATCCGCAGGCTCCAGGGCGCGGGCCACTCCGTGCACGTATGGACAGTGAACGAGCCCGAAGACGTTCAGCTCTGCGCTGATCTAGGTGTGGAAGCGATCATCACGAACAGACCCCGTCAAGTTCTGTCCCAACTGGGGCGCTGACGTCCCGATTTGCGCACCCGTCACCCCCATCCCTCCAGTAACAGGGTGTGCTCCGGCGCATCCGTTCCGCATTCGCCCGGCATGAATGCGTCAGAGGGGGCTGCTTCGGCGGTTTCCGGTCCAGGCCATGGGGGCATCCAGACCATGCGTGGGGCTAAGGAGGTTCCGGGGGTGGCGTTGGTGGTGGCACAAGAAGTGCCCACGTCGTCGTGCATGGACGTACGCCATGGTCCTGCGGGCGTGGGCGAGGCTAGACACCGGATGCGCGAACAACTGCGTATCAGCGGTGTGCCCGAATCGGTCGTGGACGATGCCGTACTGATCCTTTCCGAACTGCTCAGCAACGCCTGCCGACACGGCAGGCCCCTGGGCACGCGGGAAGTCGGGGACGGGGAGATACGCGCCGCATGGCGCGTCGACAGAGCGGGGCGGCTGACGGTCGAGGTCACGGACGGGGGCGGTCCCACCCGCCCTGTTCCTGCCACGCCCTCGGTCACCGCGCGCGGCGGCCGGGGGCTGAACATCATCAGCGCCCTTGCCCAGGACTGGGGTGTCCGGGACGGAGCGGCGGGTGAGGTCACCGTGTGGGTGGTCGTTGCCTGTGGGCCCCGGCACGAGGATTTCGCTACGCGCGTTGCGCCCCCGGCGATCGACTTCAGCACGGCGTTCGACGACCTGGATCCCTGACTTCGGGATCCGTGACAGCACAGCCCTGCCGCACACGTGAAGCACAGCGAACCGTACGACCAACAGAACAGCAGTACCGGTCATCCGCACAGGCGGCCGTCCGGGAGCGCACGCCGACCGTGCTCCCGGCCGCACCCCACCGGTTCCGGCGGTACGAACGGCTAGGCTCGCGCCCAGACACGACGCCGTACCGCCGCAACCGGGAGACACGCACGATGGCCAAGAAGCGCCCCGCAGCCAAGACTGCAAAGCCGCAGCTCAACAATGGTGAGATCCCCGTTGTGGGCGCGCGCGAGCCCTGCCCCTGCGGATCCGGGCGCCGCTACAAGGCCTGCCACGGCGCAGCCGCCGCGCACGCCGTCACCGAGCACGTGCAGCGCCCGTTCGAGGGCCTGCCGGGCGAGTGCGACTGGGTCGCGCTGCGCGAGCTCGTGCCCGCCGCCACCGTCCCGCTGACCCTCAAGGGCGGCCTGCCCGAGGGCGTTCCCTCCGTCACGCTGGTGACCGTACTGCCCATGGCCTGGCCGGCGCTGCGCCGCGAGGACGGGTCCGTCCTCCTCGGCCTGCAGAACGACTCGTCCAGCGGGGACCTCGGCCGCGACATGGCCGACACGCTGGAGCGCGCACTCGTGGCGGAGCCCGGTACCCCGGTCGCCGCCCGCCGGGTCCCCGCCGAGGGTCCCCGACTTCAGGATCTCCTGGACGCGGACGGCGGTTTCGAGCCGGTTGTGCACAGCGGCTTCGAATTCTGGATTCCGGAATCCGAGAGCGCGCAGAACGCCTCCCCGGAGATCGCCGCCTCGCTGGAGCGCGCCAACGCGGCCGCCATTCCCACCGTCAAGCTGACCGGCGTGGACGCCGCCTACTGGTGCGAGACCCCGGAGAAGAACCACCTGCGCTGGGTCATGCCGCACCCCGAGGAGAAGCTGCTCGACGCCCTCGCGCGGCTGCACGCGGCCGGCACGACCTCCCTCGGCGAGGGCACGAAGCTCGTCGGTTCCTTCCGTGCGCACGGCCTCATGGTCCCCGTCTGGGACCTGCCCACCGGGGTCACGGCCGACGACGTCGAGAAGCCCGCGGCGGAGTTCGCGGAGCGGCTGGCCGGGGCCCTGGCCACGGACGCCCCGCTGACCACGGAGGAGCGCCGGGCGCGCGGCGGACTCACCAACCGCCAGGTGACCCTCAGCTGACCGCGCGCACGCGTGGAGCCGGTGACCGGAGTCACAACTCCCGCTAATCGTCTGCAAATCGGTGTCTGAATATCAGAGATCGAATTTGCGAACAGGCGATCTCTTGTTACCGTTCTTGTAGCCCGGTCGCTGGTGCATCCCCCGTCGCCAGCGACCGGGCCCTTCCATTTACGGCGGAACTCAACCGTCACCCGGTCCCGATGGGTTGCTCCCGGACCGCAGAAGCAGCTTCCCTTCATCATCCGGAACTGCAAACTCCGCTACGGCCGAGTAACTGTCCGGATCCCCGGCCGACCCTTCCTTCGGCGTCTCGCACAGGCCCGGCTCGTCGCCCGCGCCGACCGCGCACCGGATCTGCACCGTGCGCCCGGCCGGACCCATCATCGTCAGGTCGGCATCCAGCGCGCGACCACTTGTGTTCCTGTAGTAACTCCGGCCCCACGTAAGGCCCTCGCCCACCAGCACGCAGGTCTGCGCCTCCACGCCGTGCGGCGAGGACAGTTCGGGACCGCAGCGGGAATCGGTCCGGGGCTGCTCGGCCGGACCGGGCTTCCCGGGCTCCACCGCCGCCGCCGACCGCGCCGGGGCCCCGGGAGACGTGCGAGGAGAGTCCGAAAGCCCGAGCGCCGAGAACAGGCCACCGCCTTTTCCGTCGTCCTGACCGGCAAAATCCGGCCCGGCGATCGCTCCGGCGAGCGGGAGCGACAAGATGATCAGCACACCGGCGCCGATACCGATCAGGCGGAGATTCATTCGCCGAAGATAGCGACGCGGGAATGGGGCGCGGAGATCCCCGCGCCCAATTCCCCTCGAAACTGGTCCCGCTGGCACCCGTACGAGTGATCCGCCGACGCCCTGCGTCAGTACGCGAGCCTGCTGCCGCCGCCGGGTGCGCCGCTGCTCGCCTCGACCAGCGCGTCCACGACCGCCTCGACCTCGGGCAGCCAGAGGTTCACCGCACCCCGCGGTTCCGGCTCCGTCGTCGACTGCGGCTGCACCTGACGCGGTTGTTGCTTCCCCCGCCGGGGGCGGGGGTGCGGCTGCGGCTCCCGTTCCCAGCGCACCTGGCCCCCGCTGGAGGCGGCGGACGGCGGCAGCAAGAGGTAGCCGCCCTCGCCGTGGAAGCGCAGCGAGGAGGGCACGTGGTCCTTCGCGTAGAGGAGTTCGCCGAGCCGCTCCAGCGAATAGGGCGCCACCAGCAGCGACCACCGGGTGGGCGTGGCCACGACCGGCCCGAGCCGCATGCCCTGCGCGTCCAGTCGTACGAGGGCTCGTGCGGCCGCGCCCGCCGGCAGGCTCACCGCGCACGGCGCGGCCCCGCCGGTGGCCATCAGAACGGGGGCGGTGGGCCGGTTGGTCCACCACCAGGCCACCATTCGGGGGTCGGTGGTGGCGGCGAGCAGCCCCGGGTCGAAGGGGTGGGCGCCGGGGACGACGCAGTCGGGATCGGGGCAGGCGCACCGCGAGCCGTCGGTGGCGGACCGGCCGACACCGGGCAGCACGGGCCACTGCCATGTGGTGGCGCAGACGAGCGCCGAGTCGAGGAGAGCGCACGCGGTGCCGCTCTGCCGCGGGTCGGGGCGCAGGGATTGAAAGCGATCGCGGAGCCGCTGGAGACGCCTTCCGAGGATCTCGCGCATGAGCGCTCGTTCCTTTCCGTTGAACGCCGAGGGCCACATCACACCATGTAACCGGTGTCTCACCACACGTACAGGTTTCGCGTCACTGTGCGCCAGAAGCAGGTTCCGGTTCGTGCAGGTACTTACGGGTCCATCAAACGTCCGGCGGGGGCGGAGCGCGACCGCGACGACGGCCGAGACCGGCTGCCGCCGCTAAGGACGACGGCCCGTGCCGGGTGGTTCCAAGCGGCTCCCGGCGGCACCAACTGACCCCGGGCGCCACCGAATACGTACCCGACCCCCCTGCGGCGCCCGCCCAGTCGACCTCAAAAACCGACTGCTTCCAGCTTTTTCCGGCCAAGTTCTAGCCTTGGCTCGACAGTGAGTTGCCGTCCCACGGACACCAGGATTCCCACCTGGGCAATGCTGGACATGCATCCACGTGTGCGTGTAGATGTGGATTCCTTGATGGCGGCGCAGCACGATCTGGGGGTTTGCGATGCTATATGGCGAATCGCACCAGGTGGAAAGGCGGACGCCATGAGCGCCCCGCATCTGCCGAAAGTGGCTGGAATCGATTCAGCAGTTACCGCGTCACCGCACACTGCGGCGCCCGCGTCCGCCCGAACGGCCCCCGCACCGGTCCCACCACCCGGCCCGGGCAGCGTCATCCAGGACCGGCTGGCGGGCATGGTCTCGGACCTCACCACCCTGCACGAGCTCACCGAGCGGCTGGCCCGCACCTGTGACCTCGACGCCTCCCTCCACGAGTTCCTGCGCGCCGGAGCCTCGCTCGTCGGCGCCCGCCGCGGCCTGGTCGTCCTGGAGCCCTCCGACGGGCTCGGCCCCACGAGCACGATCGGCCTCGGTCTCGGCCACGCCGAGCTCGGCCACATCGAGACCGTGCCGCGCAGCGCGACCTCGTACGGCCGGATCCTCGACGGACTGCCCGATGCCCACGGCGGCTCCGAGGTCCTCCCCGAACCGGGCGAGCCCCCCGGCACCGGGGGTTTCGCCGCCCCCGTCGACCCCCGTCACCGCGAGGTCGCAGCCCGTCTCGGCTACGCCGCCAGCTACGCGCTCCCGCTGACCGCCGAAGCCACCGGCAGGCTCGGGGCAGCCGTCTGGCTCTACGACGAGCAGGCCGAGCCGAACGACCGCCAGCGCGACCTCGCCGGGCTGTACGTCCGGCACGCCGCCGAGCACCTGGCCCGGATGCTGGAGGTGGAGCGCTCCCGCTCGCACCTGGCGACCGTCGCCGAGGAACTGCTGCCCAGCCGCCTCCCCCGGATCCCCGGGGTGCAGCTCGCCGCCCGCCACCACACGGGTCCGCGCGGCGGGGGCGACTGGTACGACGCCCTGCCGCTGCCCGAGGGCGCCCTGGGCCTGGCCGTCGGCTCCGTCACCGGATCGGGGCCGAGCGCCGTCGCCGCCATGGGGAGGCTGCGCGCATCGCTGCGCGCCTATGCCGTCATGGAGGGCGAGGACCCGGTGGCGGTCCTGTCCGACCTGGAACTGCTGCTGCGCCTCACGGAGCCGGCGCGTTCGGCCACGGCGCTCTTCGCCTACTGCGAGCCGGCCGGGGGCCCGCACTCCGACGGCCAGGTCCACAAGATCATCCTGGCCGGCGCCGGACACACCCCGCCGCTCCTCATCGGCCAGCACCGCACCGAGTACGTGGAGACCTCGCTCTCCGCACCGCTGGGCATGCTCTCCTGCTGGGAGGCGCCGAGCGTGGAGATCGAACCCGCACCCGGAGAAACGGTGCTGCTCTACACCGACGGGCTGCTGCACCACACCGGAGAGCCGATGGACCGGGCCTACGCACGGCTGCACGCGGCGGCCGCGGGCGCGCCCCGCAGCGTCCGGGAGGACCCGGCGGCCCTGTGCGAGCACATCCTGCGGACCGTGCTGCCCGAGGGGGAGCCGGCCGACGCCCCCGAGGACATCGTGCTGCTCGCCGCCCGTTTCGAGTGAGCCGCCCCGGGTAGGCCGCTTCGCGTTCGGCCGGGCCGCGGTCCGTGGTCCGTATCGTGACGGACGGCACGATTCGGACCGGCTCTCTCCGCACACGCATACGATGGATGCGGTCCACACCCAGGTCCGTACCGTCGTAGCTGAGGAGAAGACGTGGCTGACGAGCTCACCCCGGAGACCCCGGAAGAAGAGCAGCCCAAGAAGACGCACAAGCAGCGCAAGAACGGTCTGTACCCGGGCGTCAGCGACGAACTCGCCGAGAGCATGCGCACCGGCTGGGCCGACACCGAGCTGCACGGCCTGGAGCCCATCGCCCAGGCCGGGCACACCGCCGACCGGCGCGCCGCGCTGTCCGCGCGCTTCCCGGGCGAGCGCCTCGTCGTCCCCGCCGGCCGTCTGAAGACCCGCTCGAACGACACCGAGTACCCCTTCCGTGCCTCGACCGAGTACGCGTACCTGACCGGCGACCAGACCGAGAACGGCGTCCTGGTCCTGGAGCCCACCGGGCCGGCCGGGCACACCGCCACCATCTACCTGCTGCCGCGCTCCGACCGGGAGAACGGCGAGTTCTGGCTGTCCGGCCAGGGCGAGCTGTGGGTCGGCCGCCGCCACTCCCTCACCGAGGCCGAGCAGCTCCTGGGCATTCCCGCCAGTGACGTGCGCGAGCTCGCCGAGGCCCTCACCGAGGCCGAGGGCCCGGTCCGGTGCGTCCGCGGCCACGACCCCGTGATCGAGTCCGCCCTCACCGACAAGGTGACCAAGGAGCGCGACGAGGAGCTGCGCGTCTACCTCTCCGAGGCCCGCGCCGTGAAGGACGCCTTCGAGATCGGCGAGCTGCAGAAAGCCGTCGACTCCACCGTCCGCGGCTTCGAGGACGTCGTGAAGGTCCTGGACAAGGCCGAGGCCACCTCCGAGCGCTACATCGAGGGCACCTTCTTCCTGCGCGCCCGCGTCGAGGGCAACGACGTCGGCTACGGCTCCATCTGCGCCGCCGGCCCGCACGCCTGCACCCTGCACTGGGTCCGCAACGACGGCGACGTCCGCTCCGGCGACCTGCTGCTGCTCGATGCCGGTGTGGAGACGCACTCCCTCTACACCGCCGACGTCACGCGCACGCTGCCGATCAACGGCACGTACACCGACATCCAGCGCAAGATCTACGACGCGGTCTACGCGTCCCAGGAAGCCGGCATCGCCGCGGTGAAGCCGGGTGCGAAGTTCCGCGACTTCCACGACGCCTCGCAGCACGTTCTGGCCGAGAAGCTCGTCGAGTGGGGTCTGCTGGAGGGCCCGGTCGAGCGCGTCCTGGAGCTCGGCCTGCAGCGCCGCTGGACCCTGCACGGCACCGGTCACATGCTCGGCATGGACGTCCACGACTGCGCCGCCGCGCGCACCGAGGCGTACGTCGACGGCACCCTGGAGCCGGGCATGTGCCTCACCGTCGAGCCGGGTCTCTACTTCCAGGCCGACGACCTGACCGTGCCCGAGGAGTACCGCGGCGTCGGCGTCCGGATCGAGGACGACATCCTCGTCACGGAGGACGGCAACCGGAACCTGTCGGCCGGGCTGCCCCGCACCTCGACCGAGGTCGAGGCCTGGATGGCGCGCCTCAAGGGCTGACGCCCGCGCCGGTTCGCTTCGGTGGGCGGGATCCCTTGCGGGGTCCCGCCCATCACCGTGTCTAGGACACCTTCAGGAGCGCGTCGTCGCGCCACTTGAGCATCTTGTCGAAGCTCACCACCGCGCCGCGGCCGGGCCGGTTGCGGAAGCGGACGTGGTCCGCGAGTTCGGCGATCAGATCGAGGCCCCGGCCGTGTTCGGCCAGGGCCGCTCTGCGGCGGCCCTCCGTCGCGGGCGGGAACCCGGGACCGGAATCGGTCACCTCGATGCGGCAGCAGTCCCCGTCCAGATAGGCCGTGACGTGGTACGCCGCGGTCTCGTCCGGAAGGTCACCGCCTCCGCCGTGCTCCACGGCGTTCGCACACGCCTCACTCAGGGCCACCGAGAGGTCGAAGGAGATGTCCGGGTCCACCCCGGCGGTCTCCATGGTCCCCAGCAGCAGTCGCCTGGCGAGCGGCACGCTCGCGGCTTCGCGCCTCAAGTGGAGAGACCACCAGATGCTCATACGGTTACCTATTGCCGCCCGCGGCGGGCCGTAAGCGCTCTGCGGCCGTCCGGGCACGCATTGCCCTCATTCGGCCGATGCGGCTCTCCCGGGAAGCGGTGTATGCCTCCCGGAGGCATCACAGCCGCCGGGCCAGGACGGGACGGTGTGCACAGAGAGGACTCACGGGACGGTGTGCACAGAGAGGACTCATACGGACCTTCCGGACCTGCCGTATGGACGCCCCGGGCGCAGTGCGATGATGGCCCGGCCATGTCTGACCCCCACGCGACGCACGCCGGAGCCGGCCTCCGGCTCATCCGGGCCGCGGTGTTCACCGCGGTCTGTGTCGTGCTGTCCGCGGCCGGGCACGCCCTGGCGTCCTGCGCCGCCGTGCCCTGGTGGTCGCTGTGCACCGGCTTCCTCGCCGTCTTCGCCGTCGCGGCCACGCTCGCGGGGCGCCGGCGCACGCTGCCCGGCATCGCCGCCGGGCTCGCCACCGGTCAACTGGCCCTGCACGCGCTCTTCGGCCTCGGCCAGCACAGCACCGTGGCCGCGCCGGTACCGGCCGGCACCTCCGACGCTTCGCTCGCGGCGCTCGCCGCCCGGCTGGTCTGCGGGGGCAACTCCGTACCGCTCAGCCAGGCCGACGCCCGGCAGATCCTGGAGTCGGCGGGCCTGGACCCGGCCGCCCTGGCCCAGCAGGCCGGACAGGCCGGGCAGGTCGCCGCGCAGGGGCACAGCGCCCACGCGCACGTGGCCCAGGCCGCCACCGCGGCGCCCGCGACCGGCCTGTTCAGCCCGGCCATGCTGCTGGGCCACCTGCTGGCGGCGCTCGCCGCCGGCTGGCTGCTCGGGCGCGGCGACGCCGCACTCTTCCGGCTCGTGGAACTGTCCCGGCTCTCCGCCGAAGCCGCCCCGGTGCGCCCGCTGCGCGCCGCACTGGCCTTCGTACGCGCCCTCGGCGCCGGTCTTCCGGGCGCGCCCGCCCGGCTCCCGCAGGCCCTGCGCACCGGGGCCGACCCGGCCGCCTGCACCGGCCGGGAAGCACTCCAGCACACGGTGATCAGGCGCGGGCCGCCCACGGCCCTCGCCCTCGCGGCCTGACGCGGCACCCTCCTCACCGGGACACACGGTGGGAGCACCGGTGCCGCGACTCCGCGCGCTCCTGTGCGCGGATCCACCGTCACCACTGCTTCCGTGGAGTGTTTCTGCCATGAAGACCTCTCGCGTCTCCTTCGCCGCCGCCCTCGCCGCCGGCACCGTCCTCGTCCTGTCCGGTACCGCCTCCGCGCACGTCGGCGTGCAGCCCGTCGGAGAGGCCGCCAAGGGTGGCTACGCGACGCTCAACTTCAAGGTCCCCAACGAGCGCGACAACGCTTCGACCACCCAGCTCGAGGTCAACTTCCCGGCCGACCAGCCGCTCACGTCCGTCATGCCGCAGGACATCCCCGGCTGGACGTCCACCGTCGAGAAGACCAAGCTCGACAAGCCGCTGACGGTGCACGGCAAGCAGGTCAACGAGGTCGTCACCAAGGTGACCTGGACCGGCGGAAAGATCGAGGCCGGGAAGTTCCAGCAGTTCCCGGTCTCCGTCGGCAAGCTGCCCGAGAACGCCGACCAGATGGTCTTCAAGTCCATCCAGACCTACGACAACGGCGAGGTCGTCCGCTGGATCGAGGAGGCCAAGGAAGGCGCCGCGGAACCGCAGAACCCCGCGCCCGTCCTGAAGCTGACCGCCGCGAAGGGCGACCACCACGGCGACGCCAAGACCGGCGAGGCGAAGAACGCCGAAAAGGACGCCGGCCACGGCCACGACGAGGCCGCCACCGAGCACGGCTCGGACACCACCGCCCGCATCCTCGGCATCGCAGGCATCGTCATCGGACTCGGCGGGGTCGCCTTCGGCGTCGCCTCGCGCCGCCGCTCCGCCTGACCTGCGGCGCCCGTCGGCGCCACCGCTCCGCATCCGAACCATCCCCGATCCCAGGGACTCCTCTCCATGCGCACCACACGTGTGACGGCCGCCGCTCTCCTCGCAGCGGCCGCCCTCACCCTCACCGCTTGCGGCGGTGAGCCCGCCAAGCCCGGCTCGGTCACCCAGATCTCCGGCGGCCAGAGCAACGCCAAGGCCGCGACCGTCCTGGACCGCCCCTTCAACAAGCCGGAGCTCGTCCTCACGGACACCTCCGGCACGTCGTGGAACCTGCGTGAGCAGACCAAGGGCAAGCCGACGCTGATCTACTTCGGCTACACCAACTGCCCCGACGTGTGCCCGCTGACGATGAGCAACATCGCCGTCGCCAAGAAGGCACTCCCCCAGGCCGACCAGGACAACCTGCAGGTCGTCTTCGTCACCACCGACCCCGAACGGGACACTCCCGAGGCCCTCGGCTCATGGCTCAAGGGCCAGGACCCGTCCTTCATCGGACTCACCGGGGACTTCGCCGCCATCCAGGCCGCCGCCCGCACGCTCGGCATCGGTATAGAGGCAGCCACGAAGGGGGCCGACAACAAGGTCGTCTCCATGCACGGCGCCCAGGTCATCGCGTTCTCTCCCAAGACCGACGAGGGCTACGTCCTCTACGGCGAGGGCACCACCGTCGACGACTACACCAAGGACCTGCCGAAGCTCATCAAGGGAGAGAACCCGTGAACGCCCGCGCCACCCGCAGCCTCGCCGCCGCCCTCTCCCTGACGGCCGCCCTCGCCCTGTCCGGCTGCTCCGGCGACAGCGAGCCGAGGATGGCGGTCAGCGGTGCGTTCATGCCCCAGCCCGTGAACGACAAGATGGCCGGCGCCTTCATGGTCATCAAGAACAGCACCGGGACCGCCGACAAGCTCACCGGTGCCACCTCCCCGCTCTCCGACGATCTCCAGGTCCACGAGACCAAGGACCAGAAGATGCAGCAGGTCCAGTCGATGGACGTGCCGGCGAACGGGGAACTCCGGCTGGAGCGCGGCGGGAACCACATCATGTTCATGGGGCTCAAGAGCACTCCGAAGGTCGGGGACAAGGTCACCGTCGAGCTCCGCTTCGAGAAGGCCGGGACCGTCAAGGTCGAGCTGGACGTGAAGGAACGGACGTACAACGCGCAGACTCCGAAATCCACGGCTGGCGAAGCCCACTGACGGACCGAGGAACTGACAAGCCATGACGGCCACCGCCCCCGCCCCCTCCGCGGCCCGCGCCCCTGCCACGGCATTCCTGCCACGGCTCGCGCTGGTCCTCGCAGCCCTGCTGGCAACCCTGTTCACCGCGGCCTCACCGGCCACGGCGCACGCCGCACTCACCGCGAGCGACCCCAAGGACGGGGCGGTGGTCGCCACGGCCCCCGCCCAGGTCACGCTCTCCTTCTCGGAGCAGGTCGCGATGGGCGACGACTCCATCCGCGTCCTCGACCCCCAGGGCAGGCGGGTGGACACGGGCGAGCTGCGCGACATGTGCAGCGGGAACACCGTGCGCTACGGCACCGCCCTGCACACCGGCCTGCCCGACGGCACCTACACCGTCGCCTGGCAGGCCGTCTCGGCCGACAGCCATCCGATCTCCGGGGCCTTCACCTTCTCCATCGGCGCACCCTCGGCCACCGATGTCACGCTGCCCACCGCGCAGGCGGGCGGCGGACCCGTGGGCATCGCGTACGGGATCGCCCGCTACGCCGCCTACGCCGGCTTCACCGTCCTCGTGGGCGGCGCCGCCTTCATCCTGCTGTGCTGGCGCCGGGGCGCCGCCGAACGGCCGCTCCAGAAGCTCGTCGTGCGCGCCTGGGTCATGCTGACCGTCGCCACCCTCGTGATGCTGGTGCTCCGGACGCCGTACACGGGCTCCGGGAAGTTCGCCGACGCCTTCGACCTGGACGGGCTCAGGGCCGTCCTGGAGACCAAGACAGGCGCCTCGCTCGTCTCCCGGCTGCTCCTGCTGGGCGCCGCCGCCCTCTTCGTCGCGGTCCTCTTCGGCGTCTACGCGCGCCGCCTGCAGGGCGCCGGCCCCGCGGAGGAGACAGGGGCGGAGACGTCCGAGGAGGCCAAGGACACCAGCGACCTCACCTTCGGACTGGCCATCGGCGGCGCCGTGGTCGCCGGCGGTATCGCAGCCACGTGGGCCCTCTCGGAGCACGCCTCCGCGGGTGTCCAGCCCGGGATCGCCATGCCGGCCGACATCCTTCACCTGCTGGCCGTCGCCACCTGGCTGGGCGGTCTCACCGCGCTGCTCGTCGCGCTCCACAAGGTCCCGGACATCGAACGCGAGGCTGTCCGGCGCTTCTCCACGGTCGCCTTCGTCAGCGTCCTGGTGCTCGCCGGCACCGGCGTGTACCAGTCCTGGCGCCAGCTCGGCAGCTGGTCCGCCCTCACCGGCACCGACTACGGGCGGCTGCTGCTCGTGAAGGTCGGCCTCGTCGCCGTCCTCCTCGGCGTCGCCTACCTGTCCCGGAAGTGGACCGCACGGCTCGCCGACGCCCCCGAGGCGGCCCTGGCCCCCGCCGCATCGGCCGCAGAGACGGCCACGCCGGGCGATGTTTCACGTGAAACAGGCTCCGGGGTCTCGGACGATGTCGACGGCTCCGATGTTTCACGTGAAACAGAGCCTGTTACCGCCCCGGTGAACCCGGAGCGCGCCGCGCAGCTCGCCCGGCAGCGCGCCGCCCGTGAGACCGCGCGCCAGAAGCAGGTCCGTGACGCCGACCCCCACCGCGCCGGGCTGCGCCGCTCCGTCCTCGTCGAAGCGGGCATCGCCGTGGTCCTGCTCGCCGTCACCACGGTCCTCACCAGTACCGAGCCCGGGCGCACCGTGGAGCAGGAAGCCGGCCGCGGCGGTTCCAGCGCCACTGCCGTCCCCGACCGCGCCGTCAAGATCACCCTGCCGTTCGACACCGGCGGCCAGAACGGCAAGGGGTCCGTCCGGCTCGAGCTCGACCCGGGCCGGGTCGGTGCGAACACCCTTCACCTCTGGGCCGACTCCGGCGACGGCAAGCCCTTCGACCTCCCCGAGATCAAGGTCGCCTTCACGCTGCCGGCCAAGGACATCGGCCCCCTGCCGCTCGTTCCCGACCAGGCCGCCCCCGGGCACTGGACCGCGTCCGGTGTCCAGCTGCCGCTCGCCGGCGAATGGCGCATCGACGTGACCGTCCGTACCTCCGACATCGACCAGACCACCGTGCAGAAGACTGTGAAGATCGGCTGACCAGCGTGACCGACAGCAACCCCGACATCGAGATCTCCCGGCGCAGGCTGCTGGGCACCGTCGGCGCCGTGGGCGCCGCCGGACTCGCGCTCGGCGCCGCCGGCGGCGCCCTCGCGCACTCCGCGCTCGCCGACTCCGGGAGCGGCTCCGCCCCGGGTGCAGCCGGAAGCCTGTCCTCCCTCGGTGCCACCCAAGTGGCCTTCCACGGGGACCACCAGGCCGGCATCACCACGCCCCTGCAGGCCAAGGGGCACCTCGTCGCCTTCGATCTCACCCCCGGGGCGGGCCGTACCGAGGCCTCCGCACTGCTGCGACGCTGGTCGGACACCGCACGGCGGCTCATGGCGGGCGAGCCTTCCGCGACCTCCGACAGCGGTATCGCCCTGGATGCCGGCCCGTCCTCCCTGACCGTCACCTTCGGCTTCGGCCACTCCTTCTTCGAGCGCACCGGCCTCACCGCCCGCCGCCCCGCCGCCCTCGACCCGCTGCCGGCCTTCTCCTCCGACCGGCTCGACGCCCAGCGCAGCAACGGCGACCTGTGGGTCCAGATCGGCTCGAACGACGGACTCGTCGCCTTCCACGCCCTGCGCGCCCTGCAGAAGGACGCCGGGGACGCCGCCCGGGTCCGCTGGCAGATGAACGGCTTCAACCGGTCCCCCGGAGCCACCGGCACCCCGATGACCGCCCGCAACCTCATGGGCCAGATCGACGGCACCGGCAATCCGAAGCCCTCGCAGCCCGACTTCGACAAGCGGATCTTCGTCCCCGCAGCGGGCCCCGGACCGGCCGAGCACGCCTGGATGGCCGGGGGCTCGTACGCCGTCGTACGGCGCATCCGCATGCTGCTCGACCACTGGGACAAGCAGTCGCTCGCCCAGCAGGAGCAGGTCATAGGCCGCACCAAGGCCACCGGTGCGCCACTGACCGGCGGTACGGAGACCACCGAGCTGGCGCTCGACAAGCTCGGCGCCGACGGCAAGCCGGTCATCCCCTCCAACGCGCACGCCCGGATCTCCGCCCCCGAGCAGAACGGCGGGGCGGCCATGCTGCGCCGTCCCTTCTCCTTCCACGACGGGATCGGCTCCGACGGCGCCCCGGACGCCGGACTCCTCTTCGTCTGCTGGCAGGCCGATCCGCTGCGCGGGTTCGTACCCGTACAGCGCAAGCTCGACCGCGGGGACGCGCTCTCGGAGTTCATCCGGCACGAGTCCAGTGGCCTGTACGCGGTTCCGCCCGGCCCCCGCAGCGGCGAATACGTGGGGCAGCGGCTGCTCGAAGGATGAACAGGACCCCGGTGGGCGGGACCCCGGCATTACGCTGATCGCATGTCAGCCACCCGCTTCACGTATCTCGGTCCCGAGGGCACTTTCACCGAGGCCGCCCTGCGCACCCTGCCGGAAGCCGCGACCCGGGAGCTCATCCCGATGGTGTCGGTTCCGGCCGCCCTGGACGCCGTGCGCAACGGCGAGGCGGCCGCCGCACTCGTTCCGATCGAGAACTCGGTCGAGGGCGGCGTCACCGCCACCCTCGACGAGCTGGCCTCGGGCGAACCGCTGATGATCTACCGCGAGGTGCTGCTGCCCATCGCCTTCGCGCTGCTCGTGCGGCCCGGGACGTCGCTGTCGGACGTCAAGACCGTCACGGGTCACCCGGTCGCCCAGCCCCAGGTGCGCAACTGGCTGCGGGCGAACCTGCCCGACGCGGTGTGGGAGTCTGCCGCCTCGAACGCCGACGGCGCCCGGCTGGTCCAGGAGGGCCGCTTCGACGCCGCCTTCGCGGGCGAATTCGCGGCGGCCACGTACGGGCTCGTCCCGCTGGTCACCGAGATCCACGACGCGGAGAACGCCGAGACCCGGTTCGTGCTCGTGGGACGCCCCGCGCGGCCCGCCGCACCGACCGGCGCCGACAAGACCTCCGTCGTGCTGTGGCTCGGCGACGACCGCCCGGGTGCGCTGCTGGAGCTCCTCCAGGAGTTCGCGGTCCGCGGGGTCAACCTGATGCTGATCCAGTCCCGTCCAACGGGACAGGGCATCGGCAACTATTGCTTCGCCGTCGACGCCGAGGGCCACATCTCGGACCGGCGGGTCAGCGAGGCGCTCATGGGCCTCAAGCGGACCTGTCCCCAGGTCCGCTTCCTCGGGTCCTATCCGCGGGCGGGCGTCGCTCAGAGTGATGTCAGGGCGCCGCGGGCCGGAACCTCCGACGGTGACTTCACGGACGCCTCCGACTGGCTGACTCGTTGCCTCGACGGCCGGGCGTAGGGCGTCGTCCACTGCTCCGCCCACTGTCCACAGAGTTATCCACAGGATGGGATGGGGCCTGGGGACAAGTCGACAGAGCGGCACGACAAGGTCGACAAATCGGTCGGGGGGCCCGGGTTTCGCGCTGGGGAGCGGGAGGTGAACGGTGTCACCCCCGTATCACCGATCAACTCTTTGGGGCGAGCCATTCCCACCCGAATGAGTGTGTGAGGGTGGTTTGAACCCTGATTCACCTCGGCCATCCACCGATCAGGAATGATCTATTCCCGTGTCCACAGATGCAGCACACAGCCTGTGGATAAGATGCCGGCCGGGGCAATTCCTGTGGACAAGAACGGCTTCCGGCCCTGCTCAGGGCCCGCCCGGCCGTCGGCATTGTGCCCCTTTTCGGGGAATGGGCCCGGTTTTATTGACGGCCCGAGAAGGGACACTTCCGGTCACCGATCAAGACTTATCCATTCGTTGCAATTGGGACATAGCGACACGCAGCGTGATATCGGTGTGATCCCAAGAAGCCCAGCCCGGTAGCCTGGAGGGGTGATTGACCTCCGGCTGCTCCGTGAAGACCCTGACCGTGTCCGCGCCTCGCAGCGCGCCCGTGGAGAGGACGTCGACCTCGTCGACGCACTGCTCTCCGCCGACGAGCGCCGCAGGTCCTCAGGCATGCGCTTCGACGAACTGCGCAATGAGCAGAAGTCCCTCGGCAAGCTCATTCCGAAGGCCTCCCCGGAGGAGCGCGCCGAGCTGCTGAAGAAGGCCGAGCAGCTCAAGCAGGACGTCAAGGCCGCCGAGGCCGAGCAGAACGAGGCCGACGAGGCCGCCAAGCAGCTCCTCCTGCAGCTCGGCAACATCGTCCACGAGGACGTCCCGGTCGGCGGCGAGGAGGACTTCACCGTCCTGGAGACGCACGGCACCATCCGCGACTTCGCCGCCGAGGGCTTCGAGCCCAAGGACCACCTGGAGCTCGGCGAATCGCTCGGCGCCATCGACGTCGAGCGCGGCGCCAAGGTCTCGGGCTCGCGCTTCTACTACCTGACCGGCGTGGGCGCCCTGCTGGAGCTGGCGCTGGTCAACGCGGCCATCGCACAGGCCACCGAGGCCGGCTTCATCCCCATGCTGACCCCCGCGCTGGTCCGCCCGCGCGCCATGGAGGGCACCGGCTTCCTCGGCCAGGCCGCGGA
The DNA here is from genome assembly GCF_033794505.1 of Streptomyces sp. MB09-01. Taxonomy (NCBI): domain Bacteria; kingdom Bacillati; phylum Actinomycetota; class Actinomycetes; order Kitasatosporales; family Streptomycetaceae; genus Streptomyces; species Streptomyces sp. MB09-01. Next base: position 17,286 of record NZ_JARAYQ010000081.1, read on the forward strand.
GAACGTCTACCACCTGGAGAAGGACGACTACTACCTGGTCGGCACCTCCGAGGTCCCGCTCGCCGCGTACCACATGGACGAGATCATCGACGCCGACAAGCTTCCGCTGCGGTATGCCGGCTTCTCGCCGTGCTTCCGCCGCGAGGCCGGTACGTACGGCAAGGACACCCGCGGCATCTTCCGCGTCCACCAGTTCGACAAGGTCGAGATGTTCTCGTACGTCGCGCCGGAGGAGGCCGAGGCCGAGCACCAGCGGCTCCTGGAGTGGGAGAAGCAGTGGCTGACCAGCCTGGAGCTGCCGTTCCAGGTGATCGACGTCGCCACCGGTGACCTGGGGGCCTCCGCCTCGCGCAAGTTCGACTGCGAGGCGTGGATCCCGACCCAGGGCAAGTACCGCGAGCTGACCTCCGCCTCGAACTGCGACAGCTTCCAGGCCCGCCGTCTGTCGATCCGCTATCGCGACGGCAAGAAGACCCAGCCGCTGTCCACGCTGAACGGCACGCTGTGCGCCGTTCCGCGCACGATCGTCGCGATCCTCGAGAACCACCAGCAGGCCGATGGTTCGGTACGGGTGCCCCAGGCGCTCCGCCCCTACCTCGGCGGCCGCGAGGTCCTGGAGCCGATCAACAAGTGAGCCCGGCCCCGTTCCCGTACAAGCTCGTCGCCACCGATCTCGACGGCACGCTGCTGCGTGGTGACGACACCGTCTCGGAACGCACCCGTGAGGCGCTCGCCGCGGCCACCGCGGCGGGCGCGGCGCACATCATCGTGACCGGCCGTGCCGTGCCCTGGACCCGGCACGTCCTGGACGATCTCGGCTACAAGGGGATCGCCGTCTGCGGGCAGGGCGCACAGGTCTACGACGCGGGTGCGCACCGGCTGCTGACCTCGGTGACGCTGGACCGACAGCTGGCCGGTCTGGCGCTGTCGAAGCTGGAGGCCGAGATCGGCCCGCTGGCCCTGGCGGCCAGCCGGGACGGGTTGAACGGCGAGGTCCTGTTCGGGCCCGGGTACCAGGTGCAGGAGGGCCTCCCGGCCGTCTACCTGGAGGACACCGCCGCGGTGTGGACGGCTCCGCTGAACAAGCTCTACATCCAGCACCGGGAGCTCGACGACGACGCGCTCGTCAAGGCGGCCCGGCAGACCGTCGGCAGCCTGGTCGACATCGTCATGGCGGGTCCGGGCATAGTCGAGATCCTGCCGCTCGGCCTGACCAAGGCCACCGGCCTGTCGCTGGCCGCGCGCCGGCTGAAGGTGAAGGCGGCGGAGACGATCGCCTTCGGTGACATGCCCAACGACATCCCGATGTTCGGCTGGGCCGCGCACGGGGTGGCGATGGCCAATGCCCACGCGGAACTCAAAGCCGTGGCCGACGAGGTGACCACCTCCAACGAGGAGGACGGCATCGCGGTGGTGCTGGAGCGTCTGCTGGGCGCCGCATAGCCGGTCAGGACGTACGAGAGGTCCGGGACAGCCCGCGCCGCGAGGCGCGCTCGAAGTGGCTGTCCCGGACCTTTTGTTGCTCCCCGCACGACTCACTGTGCCCCGAGCGGAAGCCCCGTACCATCGAATTTCCGCGCATCAGCCGTGAATCCGGCGGCGCCGCCAGTAGGCGACGGCGAGGATGCCCAGCAGCGGCCCCCAGAGCAGCAGGGGCACGTAGGACAGGTTGAAGATCCACAGGCCGGGCCCGGTGGGCGCGTCGGGATTCGCGGCGTTGGCCTCGTTCCAGGTCGAGGCGCCGAGGACCGTGATGCCGGTGAGCGCGATCGCGCCCAGCGCCGCGGGAACCACCGCCACCAGGGGATGGAACCGGCGTCCGCCCACCCACGGGACCCAGTGGGGCAGCTCCTCGCCCCAGCGCTGGACCAGCCCGAGGCTCAGCAGGCCCAGGCACTCCTGCAAGACGCTGACGAAGATCAGGACCAGGGATTCCCGGCCCGGGTAGTACGCGTGGTGCAGATCGCTGCCCGGCCCCCAGCCCATGGGCACGCCCGCCGCGACCACGAGCCGCCACACGCAGCTGGGGAGCACCGTCAGCGAGGCGAGTCCGGCGATCCTGCGAAGCCGTGGGGAGACTCCGGGCACGGTGTCCGAAGCGTGCGCGAGGGCGTTGGCGGTCATCGTCCAAATCCTTTTCGAGAGGGGCGCGTTGATGACCAAAGCCTCGTCGGCCGAAGTCTTCGTGACCATCGGCCGATCAGCAGGTCGGCGTTCGCGGGAGGTCGGCGGGACTCTGCCGATCGGCAGATGGCCGGACGGCAGCGTGCGCTCGTAGGGTCGGGCTCATGACCTTCAACCTCCGCGCCGCGTAAGCCCCGTTGCTGACCGCGGCAGCGCTGGTCGGCATCACCGCCGCCGTTGTGCGGGCGCCCCCGTCGTGGCTGCTGCTCTGGGAGGGTCCTCTGCTTCTCCTGCTGGCTCTGGTGGCCCGCTGGTCTCCGGTCCGCTCCGCAGCCGTCGCGGGCGCCCTCGGCGTGGCCGCCGTCGCGCTGTGGCCCGTCCCGCTGGTCTGGGAGAGCGGATCGTGGCTGGAGGCCTGCGGGGCGGCGGCGTTCTGGGCGCTGCCGGCCGTCGGGGCGGTGCTGGCCGGCGGCTATCTGCGCCGCCAGGCGGGCCGGATGCGGCAGGCCGTGCGGGATGCCCGGCGCGACCAGCAGCTGGAACTGGCCCGGGATCTGCACGACTTCGTGGCGCACGACGTGAGCGCCATCGTGGTGCAGGCCCAAGCGGCCCGGTTCGTGGCGGCGCAGGACCCCGGCCAGGCGGTCCGTGCGCTGGAGCGGATCGAGACGGCGGGGTTGAGTGCGCTCGCCTCGATGGACCGGACGGTGCACGCGCTGCAGGAGGCCGCGGGCGGGCCGACGACGCCGGTTCCGGGCCTGGCCCAACTGCCGGAGCTGGTGGCGCGGTTCGAGGGCGGGGAACTGGACGCGGACCCGGAGGCCGTACGGGAGCTGTCGCGGGAGGCGGACACCACGGCGTACCGGGTGGCCGTCGAGGCGCTGACGAACGTACGCCGGCACGCGCCCGGATCTGCCGTGGTGCAGGTCGCCGTACGCCAGGCCGGGACGGGCATAGAGCTCAGCGTGGTCAATTCCGCGGCACCCCGGGGCGCGGGCGGGCTGCTGGCCCGCCGGAGGCGGGGCGGCACCGGACTGGCCGGCCTGCGCGGGCGTGTGGAGGCGGCGGGCGGCCACCTGCGGGCCGGGGCGGACGCGGACGGCGGGTGGCGGGTTCGCGCCGTCTTCCCGGCGGAGGGACATCCTCCCGGGTGATCATGGCGGCGTGACCACACGCATCCTGATAGCCGATGACCAAGAGGACATTCGCAGCGGTTTCCGGCTGATCCTCGATTCACAGCCGGACATGACCGTCGTGGGAGAGGCGGCGGACGGGGAGCGCGCGGTGGCGCTGGCCCGGGAACTACGGCCGGACGTGGTGCTGGCGGACATCCGGATGCCACGGCTGGACGGTCTGGAGGTGACCCGGCTGCTGGCCCCCAAGACCCGGGTCGTGGTGGTGACCACCTTCGACCTGGACGAGTACGTGCACACCGCCCTGCGCAACGGGGCCTGTGGATTCCTGCTCAAGCGGTCCGGGCCGGCCCTGCTGATCGAGGGGGTCCGGGCGGCGATGGCGGGGGACACGTTGATCAGTCCGCAGATCACGGTGCGGCTGCTGAGCCGGCTGACGGAGGCGGGTCCGGTCGCCCGCCGCGCGCCGCATCCGCTGACGGAGCGGGAGCTGGACATCGTGCGCCTGGTGGCACGGGGGCTGACCAACGCCGAGATCGGCAGGGAGCTGTTCATCAGCGCAGGGACGGCCAAGACCCACATCGCGAACGTGCAGGCCAAGATCGGGGCCAGGAACCGGGTGGGGATCGCCGCGTGGGCATGGGAGCACGGCGTGGCGAAAGCGGAGGCCGACTAGGCACGTTTCACGTGAAACGTGCCCGGTTCCACGAGAAACGGAGTCCTGCTTCACGGGTAACGGGGTCGTGTTTCACGTGAAACATCGTGGCGGGTGAGCGGCCAGGCGAGCAGGCCGACGGAGAGCGCGATGGCGTGGCCGAGGTCGGTGAAGGTACCGCCGGTGGCGAGGGGGAGCCCGAAGAAGGCGACTGCTCCGGCCAGGTAGAACCATCGCCAGGGGCCGGGGAGCCGGTAGGTGAGGACACCGACGGCGGCCGCGAGCCCGTAGCTGACGCCGATGTCGACGACATGGGTCATGCTGCGCGGGGCTCGGTGGTCCTCGATGGCCATCAGCAGGATCCTCTGGCTGACCAGGGTGGCGATGATGTGGGCGCCCGCCACGATCAGGAGCCAGCGCTGCGTGCCGAGCCAGCGTTCGACGGGCGCGTAGAACAGCTCGAAGAGAACGGCGTAGAGGGCGAGCGAGGCCGGGTTCTCGATCCAGAACGCGCTGCTGAGGAGCGCCCGTACGGGATGTCGGACGAGCTGGTGGATGTTGCTGCTGTTGCGGTGGAGCAGAACGTGATCGACCTGGTCGGGCGCGATCACGACGACGATGCTGGTGACGGCGATGATCAGCAGCCAGATGTGCGTCCCGGGCGAGGAGCGTATCCAGGACCGCAGGGGCCTGGACGGCTCCGGCTCGGTGTGCTCGATCATGCACCGATGATGACCCGCAAAACTGTGCCCCGCCTGGCCGGTGGGCCGGGCGGGGCACGGTTTCACAGGCCCTGCGGCGGGACCTACTCCTCGCCGGCCAGGGTGAGGCGGCGCAACTTCTGGCCCGCGTAGACGGTGGCGCCGACGGTGACCGCGCAGAGCAGGATCACGGCGGTGGGCAGGCCGACGGTGGCGTCGACGTACCCGTTTCCGGCGACCTTCTCGGCGACGGACAGGGCCCACTGCTGGACGCTGAGGGTCTTGGCTCCGGAGACCAGGCTGCCGAAGAGCGATTCCCAGATCAGGGCGTAGACCAGACCGAAGACGACGGCGTGCCGGCTGACGGTGCCGAGCAGCAGGAACAGCGCGCTGTAGGCGATCGAGGCCACGAGGGTGGCGATCGTGTAGGCGACGGCGATCTGCTGGCCGTTCCCGTTGAGGATGAATCCGGCGATCAGGGTGGGGATCGCGGAGAAGACCATCGTGACGGCGATCGCCACGATCAGCTTGGTCATGATGATCGTCGGGCGCTTCACCGGCTTGGCGAGCAGGTAGACGATGGAGCCGTCGTCGATCTCGGGCCCGATGGCTCCGGTGCCGGCGATGACACCGATCAGCGGAACCATGGTGGCGAGGGCGAAGCCCCCGAGGAGGTCCGCCGCGACCTTGTCGTCCACGCCGACGAAGGCACGGACGACGAGGGCGATGACGATCAGCAGGGCGGGCAGCGCGAAGAGGATCAGCGCGCGGCGCCGGCCGAGCAGGGCCCGGTAGGTGAGCCGGGCAACGGTGGGTTCGTACATGGGTGCCAGCTCCTTTCAGGCCGCGACGAGGTAGGAGAAGACCGACTCGAGGGACTCGTCGGAGGGCGAGACCGTCAGCAGCCGGATGCCGTGTGCCCGGGCCACGCGGGGCAGCAGCTCGGTGAAGCGGCCGAAGTCGACGGCCTGGATGCGCAGCGCGCCTTCCTTGAGGTCGACCTCGATGCCGGCGGTGGAGGGGTCGGCGATCAGGGCCGCGGCGAGCGCCCGGTCGTCGGAGGAGCGGATGAGGTAACGGTGCGGGCGGTCCGTCATCAGGCGGCGGATCTTGCGGAAGTCGCCGGAAGCGGCGTGCCGGCCGGCCACGACCACCTCGATGTGCGAGGCGAGCTGCTCCACCTCCTCCAGGATGTGGGAGGAGAACAGGACGGTGCGTCCCTCACCGCCCATGCGCCGCAGCAGGTCCATGAGCTGCATGCGCTGGCGCGGGTCCATGCCGTTGAACGGCTCGTCGAGGAGCAGCACGGCCGGGTCGTGGACGAGGGCCGAGGCCATCTTCACGCGCTGGCGCATGCCCTTGGAGTACGTGGAGATCTTGCGGTCCTGCGCGTACTCCATCTCGACGGTGGCGAGTGCCCGCTGGGCGGCCGCGTCGTCGAGGCCGTGGAGTTCGGCGTTGGCGACGACGAACTCCCTGCCCGTGAGGAAGTCGTACATGGCCTCGCGCTCGGGCACGACACCGATCTGCTTGTACACCTGCTCGTTCTGCCAGATCGGCGCGCCGTCGAGGGTGACGGTGCCCGTGGAGGGGGAGAGGAAGCCGCCCATCATGTTGATGAGGGTGGACTTCCCGGCGCCGTTGGGGCCCAGGAGCCCGGTGACACCGGGTCCGATGCTCATGGTCACGTCGTTGACGGCGACGACGTTCCCGAACCAGCGGGAGGTGTGGTCGATGTCGATGGTGGTCACAGCCCGGCCTTCCGGTAGCGGGCCATCAGGGCGGCGTAGGAGCCGACGATGAGGCCGAGGGCGACGAGCAGGTAGACGACGCCGGTGCCGGCCGAGGGACCCTCGCCGCCGGGGAAGGCGGAGGTCGCGTTGAGGAACGCGGTCTGTACGCCGTCGATGAGGGTGATCGGGGAGAACAGGCCCATCCACTCGATGGCCTCGGTGTTCCCGGTGCTGTAAGCGATCCCCTGGACCGCGGTCACCGCGCCGAACGGGATCAGGAGCACCGCGATGATCGCGGCGACGCCGAACCCGCGGCGCGGGGTGAGCGCGGCCATGACCAGGCCGAGGCCCGCGAAGAGCAGCGACAGCAGCAGAACCGACACGAGTCCCTGCCCGAATCCCTTGGTCTGGTGGGCGAAGTCGAACTTCGCCAGGAGCGAGCCGATCCACATGATCAGCAGCGGGGTCGCGGTGAGGATGAACAGGGCCGAGGCCATGGCCGCGTACTTGGCCACGACGTAGTCGACGCGCTCGATGGGCCGCGAGAAGTAGAGCGGCACCGTCTTGAAGCGCAGGTCGCGCGAGACCGACTGCGGCGCCTGGGACGCGAGGAAGAGGCCGATGATCACCTGGGTGGTCAGGGCGTACGTCGTGTACTTGATCGGCAGGTCGGTGGAGCCGGGCACCGCGATGGCGACCGCGACGATGATCAGTGCGGGCACGCACATCACCGCGAAGAGGAGCATCGGGAGGACCTTGGACTTGGCGGAACGGCCGAGTCCGTAGGCGCCGCGCAGGGACTGCGAGAACAGCGACTTGCGGGCGTAGGCGCGGCCGAGCCGGGGTCCGTCGTAGGACCGGTAGCCGATGTTGTGGATCTGGGTCGAGGTGTCAGGCGCCATCGGAACCGGCTCCCTTCTGCTGGACGGTGGGCGAGGGCTGGTCGTTGTCGCGGAAGACCTCCGCGATGTGGTGACGGCGCTGCTCCATGCGGACCAGGCCGATGCCCAGGTCTGCGACGGTGTCGCGGACGGTGTCGTACGTCTCCTCGCCCGTGGCCTCGACGAGGAGAATGTGGCCTGCTCCGGGCAGGCCCTGCTCCTCTCCGACGTGAAGGGTGATGCCGGCCTCGGTGAGCGCCTTGCGCAGGGCGGCGGTGCCGTCCGGGTGGGTGTCGGAGTCGGTGACCTCGACCGCGAGGGTCGTGGTGATCTGGGTGAAGTCGCTGGTGGAGCTGGAGCGCAGCAGCTTGCCGCCGTCGACGACCACCACGTGGTCACAGGTCCGCTCCAGCTCACCGAGCAGGTGGGAGGTGACCAGGACGGAGATGCCGAAGTCCGTGTGGATGCGGCGGATCAGGCCGAGCATCTCGTCGCGCCCGACCGGGTCCAGGCCGTTGGTCGGCTCGTCGAGGAGGACCAGCTGGGGGTCGTGGACGAGGGCCTGGGCGAGCTTGACGCGCTGCTTCATGCCGGTGGAGTAGCCGCCGATGGGGCGGTAGCGCTCCTCGTACAGCCCGACGTGGCGCAGGGTGTCGGCGGTGCGCTCGCGGGCCGCGGTGGGCGGCAGCCCGGACATGCGCGCCATGTGGACGACGAACTCGGTGGCCGAGACGTCGGGTGGCAGGCAGTCGTGCTCGGGCATGTAGCCGACGCGTTCACGGATGGCACTGCCATGCGTGCGGACGTCGAGGCCGAGCACGGCGGCGCTGCCCTCGGTGGCGGGGGACAGTCCCAGCAGGATTTTGATCAGCGTGGACTTGCCGGCTCCGTTGGCACCCACGAGGCCGGTCACACCAGGCCCGATGTCCAGGGAGAGCCGGTCGAGGGCGGTCACTCGGGGGTACCGCTTGCTCAGGCTTTCGGTCGCGATGACAGTCACGGGTTCGACGTTAGTGGTGGAGCACTCGCGAAACGTCAGACCTTGAGTGGGATCCCGTCTCCGCCTTCAGGCGTACGTACCCGTACTGGAGGCTGATGCGGACCGGACAACTTTATCCACAGGTCTGTGCACGACCCTTGACGTGATCTCCGGTCATTGTCACATTCATCAGTGTCAAGTTACGGGCGCGTACGGCTAGACGGATGGACGGGCTGACATGGCTGGGGACACCAAGCAACGCACCGCGCGACTCTCCGGACGACTCTCCGCCGATCTGGGCGGGTTCAGAGAGGTGCAGCGCCTCTCGTACGAGTGCGCCGAGGCCGTCGCGGCCCAGTTGCGGCCCGGCGTGACCGAGCGCGAGGCGGCGCGCATGCAGCGCCAGTGGCTGCGCGACCGTGGCGTGCGGGACTGGTTCCACCTGCCCTTCGCCTGGTTCGGGGACCGCACCGCCTTCGCGAACTTCAAGATCCCGCTGCAGTTCTTCCCCACCAACCGGAAGCTGGAGCCGGGGATGCCGTTCATCCTCGACATGGCACCGGTCTTCAAGGGCTACGCGGCCGACATCGGGTATTCGGGCAGCCTCGGACTGAATCCGGTGCAGGACCGGCTCATGTCCGACCTCCAGGCCCACCGCGTACTGATCCTGGAGCAGGTGCGGGAGCGCCGCTCCCTGCGCGAGATCTACGAGAACGTCGAGCGGCTGATGACCCGGCAGGGGTACGCCAACCGGCACCGGGCCTATCCCTTCGGCGTGATCGCGCACAAGATCGACCGGGTCAAGGAGCGGCGGTGGTCGCCGACCGCCTTCGGCTTCGGCACCCAGTCCCTCAAGGGGCTTGCCGGTGACGCCCTGCACGGACACCGTGAGGGCTGGTCCCCGCTGTGGAGCCCCTACCACTTCTCCGACCACCCGCCGCAGCCCGGACTGTGGGCGGTGGAGCCGCACCTGGGGTTCCGGGGCACCGGCGCGAAGTTCGAAGAGATCCTGGTCGTCACCGACTCCCGGGATCCCGAGGAGAGCGCGTTCTGGCTGGACGACGACCTGCCGCACGTGCGGCGCTGGGCCGAGGAGAAGGCAGCATGAGCGACATGAACGGAGCAGGAGTGGCAGGGCTTGCGGGTGCGCGTGAGCGCCGGGTGAGCACCGGCGGGGTCGAGTTGTCCGTCGTCGAGCTCGGCGAGGCGGGCCGCCCGACCGTGGTGCTGGTGCACGGCTACCCGGACAGCAAGGAGGTCTGGTCGGAGGTCGCCGAGCGGCTCGCGGCCCGCTTCCACGTGGTCCTCTACGACGTACGCGGCCACGGGCGCTCCACCGCGCCGCAGCCGCTGCGCGGCGGCTTCACCCTGGAGAAGCTGACCGACGACTTCCTGGCGGTGGCGGACGCGGTCAGCCCGGACCGGCCCGTGCACCTGGTCGGCCACGACTGGGGCTCCGTACAGGGCTGGGAGTTCGCGACGGTCGGCCGTACCGAGGGCCGGATCGCCTCCTTCACCTCGATGTCGGGACCTTCCCTCGACCACTTCGGCCACTGGATCAAGAAGCGGATGGCGCGGCCCACCCCGCGCGCGGCAGCGCAGCTCCTCGGCCAGGGCGCCAAGTCCTGGTACGTCTACATGCTGCACACCCCCGTGCTCCCGGAGCTCGCCTGGCGCGGGCCCCTCGGCAGGCGCTGGCCGTCGATCCTCGAGCGCGTCGAGAACGTGCCGGCCGGCTCGTACCCGACGGACTCGCTGCCCTCGGACGCGGCGCACGGCGCCTGGCTCTACCGCGACAACGTGCGGTCCCGGCTGCGCCGGCCGCGTCCCGACGCCTACGCCCACGCGCCCGTGCAGCTGATCACCCCGACCGGGGACTCCTTCCTGTCCGAGCGGCTCTACGACGGCCTGGAGCACTGGGCCCCGGACCTGCTGCGGCGCACCCTGCCCGCCAAGCACTGGGTGCCCCGGACCCGGCCGGACCAGCTGGCCGCCTGGATCACCGAGTTCGTCACCTCCCGGGAGGAACCGGCCACGCGGGCACCGGCGCGCAAGGCCCCGGGCCGGTACGCCGACCGCTTCGGCGGCCAGCTGGTCCTGGTCACCGGCGCCGCCAGCGGCATCGGGCGGGCCACCGCCTTCGCGTTCGCCGAGGCCGGGGCCCGGGTGGTGGCCGTCGACCGCGATGCCGAAGGCGCGGCGCGCACGGCCGACATGGCCCGCCTCGTGGGCGCCGCAGAGGCCTGGGCCGAGTGCGTGGACGTCAGCGACGAGCAGGCGATGGAGAAGCTCGCGGCGAAGGTCGCCGCCGAGTACGGGATCGTGGACGTCCTGGTCAACAACGCCGGGATCGGCCTGTCCGGAGCCTTCCTCGACACCACGGCCGAGGACTGGAAGAAGGTCCTGGACGTCAACCTGTGGGGCGTCATCCACGGCTGCCGGATCTTCGGCAAGCAGATGGCCGAGCGCGGCCAGGGCGGACACATCGTCAACACCGCCTCCGCCGCGGCCTACCTGCCCTCCAGGACCCTGCCCGCCTACAGCACCTCGAAGGCCGCGGTGCTGATGCTGTCGGAGTGCCTGCGCGCGGAACTGGCGTCGAAGTCGATCGGCGTCTCCGCGATCTGCCCCGGCATCGTCAACACCAACATCACGGCCACCTCGCGCTTCGCCGGGGTGGACGAGGCCGAGGAGAAGCGCCGCCAGGAACGTTCCTCGCGCTTGTACGGGCTGCGCAACTTCCCGCCGGAGAAGGTCGCCGACGCCATCTTGCGCGCCGTGGTCCGCAACGAGGCCGTCGTCCCGGTCACACCCGAGTCCAAGGGCGCCCTGTGGATGTCCCGCTACGCCCCGCGCACCCTGCGGCGCATCGCACGGCTGGAGCCCAGGCTGTGAGGGCGGGCTCGCACCCGATCGCCCCGCGCCGGGGCCTGCCGCCCATGCGGACAGACCTCGGCACGGGCATACCCGCCTACTTCCGGCGGTCGTACCATCCCTCGCAGGAGGGCTCGCTGCGCAGGGCGGTCGAGTACCTTGCGGCTTCACCTGCCGTCCGGGCCCCGGCGGGCGCGGTCGGCCGAGCCGCGATGGCGTAGGGAGCCGGGATTGTCCGATCAGGCGGTAGCCGAGTACCGGATCGAGGATCTGGCGCACCACAGCGGGGCGACGGTGCGCACGATCCGGGCGTACCAGGACCGCGGGCTGCTGCCCAAGCCGGAGCGGCGCGGCCGCTCCAACGTCTACCGGGACACGCATCTGGCGCGGCTGCGCCAGATCGCGGACCTGCTGGACCGCGGCTACACCCTGGCCTCCATCAAGGAGTTGCTGGAGGCCTGGGATGCCGGACGCGGACTGGGCGGCGTACTGGGGCTGGTCGCCGAGGTGCACGGGCCGTGGACCGACGAGGAGGCCGCGCGGATCAGCCGGGAGGAGCTGAACGAACGGTTCGGCGGCCGGCCGGACGACGCAGCGGTGGGCGAGGCGTGCGAGCTGGGGGTCCTGGAGCGGATCCCCGGTCGCCCGGACCAGTTCCTGGTGCCCTCCCCGCAGGAGCTGGCGGTGGCCGCCGAGCTGTACGCGGCCGGGGTGCCGCTGCCGGCGATCACCGGGCACCTGCGGGAACTGCGCGGGCAGGTGGAGCACATCGCCTCGCGGTTCCTGGAGTTCACCACCGAGCACGTCTTCGCGCGCTACCTCGGGCAGGTGCCGCCCACGGACGCGGACGCGGCGGAGGCGGCGACGATGGTGCGGCGGCTGCGCCCGCTGGCCCAGCAGACCGTGGACGCGGAGCTGGCGCGGGCGATGCGGCTCTTCGCGACCCGCCACCTGCAGCGGCACCTGGGGGCGGCGGGAACGCCTCAGCCGTCGGGTGCCTCGCCGGTGGCGCTGCCGGCCGGGACGGTACGGGCGGTGCAGGACCTGGTGGGCGCCGATCACGTGGCGGAGTTCGTCCGGGCCGCGACGGAGCGGGAGCTCCAGGCCCGGACCATGAACGATCTGGCGCGCCGGGCGGAGCTCGGCCGGTAGTCCACAGGGCGGGCGCGCCGGGCGGAGCTCGGCCGGTAGTCCACAGGGCGGGCGCGCGTTTGCCGTCAAAACCCGCCCAAACGGCTGTGGACAAGTCCCTCTTCCCTGTGGGCAACTGAGGCGGCGCCTCAGCCGACGGGCTCGTACGCCGCCTTCCCGGGGCCCGAGCCGTCCCCCGGCCCGGTCTCGGAAAGGGGCGCCGGCGCGGCCGTCTCGACCGGCACCGCCACCGGCACCGGCTTCGCGGTCCGCGACGTACGGGCCCCCGCGCCGGTCCCCGCCCCCCTCCCGTACAGCAGGGCGGCCAGCGCCAGCCCGAGGATCCCGCCGGCCAGCTGGGCGGCGACGAATCCGGGCAGCGACTCCGGGGCGATGCCGGTGAAGGAATCGCTGAAGCTGCGCCCGATGGTGCCGGCCGGGTTGGCGAACGAGCCGGAGGAGGTGAACCAGATCGCGGCGGCGATGTACGCCGCGACCGCGGCCGGGATGAGCCGGGTGCGCCCGATCCGCCCGAGCCCCTGGATCACGAGGACCAGACCGGCGGTGGCGACCACCTCGCCGATGAGCAGGTGCCCGCCGTCGCGCACCTGGGTGGAGAACGTGCCCGGGGTCCGCCCGAACATGGCCTCCGCGAGCAGGGCTCCGCCGATCGCCCCTGCGGTCTGGGCCGCGGTGTAGACGAACGCCTCCCGGCCGCCGAGCCCCTCGCCGCCGGTGCGCCGGGCCCACCACGAGGTGAGGGTGACCACCGGGTTGAGGTGGGCACCGGACAGCGGCCCGAAGAGGGTGATGATCAGACCGAGACCGATGGCCGAGGCGAGCGAGTTGGCGATGAGGGCGACACCGGTGTCGCGGCTGAGCTCGGCGGCCTGGAGTCCGGAGCCGATCACGACCACGAGCAGGCCCGCGGTTCCGATCAGCTCGGCAGCCGCACGGCGTGGCAGAGAGGCATGGGCTGTCATGATTTCTCCCCTGGGCAGAAGTGGCAGCGGAAAATATATTCCGCATCTTGGAAGAACGATAGGGGGTGTCCATCACCGGGCCGCCCCCGAAAATCCCTGCCGGAAGACCGCACGAGCGGGCACGCTGGGCCCATGGATGAAAGACGCACCGTGAAGGTGTCGAAGTACGTCTCGAAACACCTGCGACACCAGCCGGAACGGATCGGACTGGTGCTCGACCCGCACGGCTGGGTGGAGATCGACGACCTCCTGCGGGCGGCCGCCGCGCACGGATTCCACTTCAGCCGCGCCGAGCTGGACCACGTCGTCGCCGCCAACGACAAGCAGCGGTTCGCCGTCGACGGCACCCGGATCCGGGCGAACCAGGGGCACACCGTCGCCGTGGACCTGGAGCTTCCGGAGGCGGAACCGCCCGCGCACCTCTACCACGGCACCGTGGCCGCCGCCCTGGGCTCGATCCGCGCCGAGGGCCTGCGTCCGATGGCCCGCCACCACGTGCACCTCTCGCCGGACCGGGAGACCGCGACCCGGGTCGGCGCGCGGCGCGGCCGGCCCGTCGTGCTGGCCGTGGACGCCGGTGCGATGCGTGCGGCCGGGCACGTCTTCCGGCTCAGCGCCAACGGGGTGTGGCTGGCGGACGCGGTGCCGCCGCAATTCCTGCGCTTCCCGTAACGGTGCCGTCGGCGTCTCCGGATCGTTTCCAGGGGCGCTTCCAGCAGTGCTCCGGAAGTGCTTCCAACAGTGCTTCCAACAGTGCTTCCACAGCGCTTCCAGGGCGGGAATTCACGCAGAGATTGTCGGACCATCCCCCTAATGTGTGTCCCACTCCGGGATCCGTGAGGGGGGCACCTCGCGATCGCCGAACCATTCCTGCATGTACGCGAGGTGACGCCCTATGACGTCCGCACCCCATAATTTCCAGGTCGATCTGCGCGGCCTGGTGGATCTCCTCTCCCACCACCTGTACTCCAGCCCGCGCGTCTACGTCCGCGAGCTCCTCCAGAACGCGGTGGACGCGGTCACCGCCCGCCACGCCCTCGACCCCGAGGCCGAGGTCCGCATCCGGCTGTCGGCGTCCGGCGGCCGCGTGACCATCGAGGACAGCGGAATCGGCCTGACCGCCGAGGAAGCCCACTCCCTGCTGGCCACCATCGGCCGCAGCTCCAAGCGCGGCGGCGACGGCTCCATCGCCGCGCACGGCCTGGAGGCCGCCCGCCGCGAATTCCTCGGCCAGTTCGGCATCGGACTGCTCGCCTGCTTCGTCGTGGCCCGCCAGATACGCGTCGTCACCCGCTCCGCCCGCGACCCCGATGCCGCGCCCGTCGAATGGCTCGCCACGGACGACGGTTCGTACACCGTCCGCGAACTGCCCCACGAGGCCCGCCCGGAGCCCGGTACCACCGTCGTCCTCGAAGCCCGGCCCGGCGCCGCGGAATGGACCGTCCCCGCCACGGTCGAACAACTGGCCCGCGACTACGGCTCCCTGCTGCCGTACGCCATCACCTTCGACGACGGCGAGGGCGGCGGACCGCGCCCCGTCACCGACCGGCCCGCCGTCTGGGACCTTTCTCTTATCCCCATCTCCGACCCCACGAGACAGGCAAAAATCCCGAATCCCGTCTTCTCTTTAAAAAAAAAAAAAAAGAACAACGAAA
>NZ_JARAYQ010000082.1:0-32083 GCF_033794505.1 Streptomyces sp. MB09-01
ATGTTGCCGCCCGCCGGGGCCGGGGCCGGCCGATCTTGCTCACGGCAGGCATGCGGCCACGACGAACCCCGCGAACTTCCGTACGGGCCCCCCCTTGGGCCACCCTGGCAGCCGCCTGCACGGCCGTGGCGTCGCTCACCGTCGGCGCCCTGCCGGCGTCGACCCGGCCGCACCCGGCCCCGGCCCCGGCGGCCGGCACGGGCACGTTCTCCGCTCACCGACCGGCGGTCGACGAGGAAGCCTTCGCATCCCCATCGGCCAGCTGCTGAGCCACACCAGCGGCCTCGGCCTGCCCCGCGAGCCCCTCGGCGACGGCCTCGGCCTGACGCCCGAGCGGGCGGTCCGCGCCTGGACCGGCTGCGCCACCGCGCCGGAGTCGCCCGTCACGGCCCAGCAGTACAACCGCCAAAGAGCCTTTCAGCGCGAGCGTGTTGGCCCCCTCCACGCTGTCCGACGGCACCGAGGTGTGGGGCAAGACCGGCAGCATGGCCCAGTACTCCGGCGGGGCCTTCGGCACCGCGGACGGCCGCCGCGTGGTCACGTACTCCTTCCTGCCGACCCGGACCGCGACCAGGGACGAGGCCGTCGAGCACGTCACCGGCATCGTCGAGGCAGCTCTCCGACCGGCCCACGGGGAGGGGGGTCGTTGTGGAAGGATCGGCCATATGAGCGAGCAGCAGCCGAACCCGTACGCCAACGACCCCGCCGGCCAGGGCGGCCAGCCCGGCACCCCCGGCCAGGGCGAATACAAGTGGGGCCCCGGCGAGGCCAGTTACGGCTACCCCCAGCCCTACCCGGCGGCCCCGGCCTACCAGCCGACCATCGGCGGCGCGGGCCTGCCGGCCCCCGGCTACCCCGCCGCCGCCCCGGCCGGCGGCGCCGGCCTGTCCCTCGGCGACATCACCATCGCCGGGGACCAGATCATCACGCCGTCCGGCCCGATGCCGCTCAAGGGCGCGATGTGGAACGCGACCGACTTCTCGCGCACCGAGGAGAAGATCCCGCCCCACGCGATCGTGCTCGCGATCGTCTTCTTCCTCTTCTGCCTGCTCGGCCTGCTCTTCCTCCTGATGAAGGAGAAGACCACCACCGGCTACATCCAGGTCACGGTGACCAGCGGCGGCCGCCACCACTCCACGATGATCCCGGCGACGAACGCCGGCACCTACCAGTGGGTGATGTCACAGGTGAACTACGCCCGTTCACTGAGCTTCTGACCGGGCGGGGCGGGGCCCCGGCCGGCGGGCGCCCCCGCCCTCACGCACGCGGACGCACCTCGACGTTCTCCCGGACGCCGACGGCGTGCGGGACCAGGACGGCCGTCGAGCAGTAGGCGGTGACGAGGTACGAGATGATCGCGCGCTCGTCGATGCCCATGAGCGGACGTTGAGCCCCGGCTCGAACTCGTCCGGCAGCGCCGGTCTGGGAGAGGCCGATCACGCCTTCGTTGTCGTCGCCCGTGCGCACCGCGATGATCGAGGAGGTGTGCTGTTCGGTGAGCGGGATCTTCCCGCAGGGCAGGATCGGCACCCCTCGCCACCTTGCCGAAGGCGGCGATGGCCTTCGGGTGGGCGAACAGGTACTGGGTGCCGCGCCGCATGGAGAGCAGGTCGGCGACGCGCGTGTGCACCCTCAGCACGGTCTGGGCCACGCTCAGCTCGTACTCGCGCGGCGTGAGCTCGTAGTCGGCGAAGGCGCCGGGCAGTACGTGCTCTTCGTGGTGGCCGGCGCTCAGCTCGATCGCCTTCTCGCCGGCCCGGTTGGTCCGGAAGCCGTTGCAGCTGCCGCATCTTGCCGGAGTGCACGATGACCCGGCCGGGCTGGTACTCCTTCTGCACGAACTTCTCGGCGAGCGCGCCGAGCGCCAGCGGATCGTCGAAGCCGCGCAGGAGCGGCAGCTCGGCCGGGATGAGCTGGACCTTGGAGCCGTCTTGACGAAGGTGACGCGGCCGTCGCCGAGCGGGTACGAGAGCCGCCGGTTGACCCGGTAGACGCCGCCGGGCGTGTGCCCCCAGGGCAGTTTCCGCAGGAGCCAGCGGGAGCTTGTCCCCTGCATCTGCGGGTCCGACTTGGTCGTTGTCGCGAGGTTGCGCGCCGCCGCCGTGCCCAGGCTGCGCTGTTCCTGCTCCTGATGCCGCTGCGCCGTTCCGGTCCGGGTGCCCGGTGCTGTCTCGACCGAATGCACGTGATCCAGAGGTGGTTACCCTGCGTGGCCATGTGTAACCCATGGTGGTTACGACTGTCGCCGGGCATCGCCACGACCGGGTGAGCCGATTGGGTCGTCCGGTCCAGCCGGAGAGGGTCCCGAAGCTCGCTTGAACTTGTTCAAAAAAGGCCCTACAGTCAACGACGTAAGCATTTGAACGCGTTCAAGGGGGCTGGGGCTATGGACCTCACCGTGGTCACGTACGTCATCTACCTGCTCATCAGCATCGGGCTCACCGTCTGGGTGGCCCGCACGCTCAGCCGCAACGGCCGCGTCTTCATCGGCGACGTCCTCCAGGGCAACGAGAAGCTCGCGGACGCCGTCAACCAGCTGCTCGTGGTCGGCTTCTACCTCGTGAACATCGGCTTCGTGACCCTCTACCTGAGGTCGAGCGAAGAGATCGACAGCGCACGCGGCCTCTTCGAGGCCCTCTCGGTCAAGCTCGGCGTCGTCCTGCTGGTCCTCGGGGTCATGCACCTCGGAAACGTCTGGGTCCTGAACAAGATGCGCCGCCGGGGCATCATGGAGCGCCAGCAGACCCCGCCCGTCCCCCCGCAGGGGTGGACCGCGCCGGCCGGGGCCTGAACCGTGGCCCCCGCGGGAGCGGTGCGGAACCTGACCGTCCTGTACGACGCGAACTGTCCGCTCTGCGTGCACATCAGGCACTGGCTGCTCGCGCAGCGCTGGCTGGTCCCGCTCGCCCTGGTCCCCGCTGCCTCGTACGAGGCGCACCGCCGGTACCCGCAGCTCGACCACGCGTCGACGCTGAAGGAGATCACCGTGGTCGGGGACTCGGGGCAGGTGTGGAAGGGGACCGACGCCTTCATCGTCTGTCTGTGGGCGCTGGCGGAACACCGGCCGAGGGCCAACTGGCTGGCCACCGCGGCCGGCCGGCCCTTCGCCCGGGCGGCCATGTACACCGCCTCCGCCTGGCGGCAGGCGGTACGGACCGAGGGCGTGCCCGAGGGCGCGGAGGGACCGGCCTGTGACGACCAGTGCTCCGTCCCCCGATAGGCTCATACACCGTGACTGATCAGAAGGCTCCCAAGAGCGAGCAGACCCGCACGCTCATCCTCGAAACCGCCCTCCGTCTCTTCCAGGAGCGCGGCTTCGACAAGACGACGATGCGGGGTATCGCGAAGGAGGCCGGTGTCTCGGTCGGCAACGCCTACTACTACTTCGAATCGAAGGAACACCTGGTCCAGGGGTTCTACGACCGGATCGGCGCCGCCCACCAGGCGGCGGTCCGGCCCATCCTGGACAACGAGACCGATCTGCAGAAGCGGCTCGCGGGCGTACTGACCAGCTGGATGGACATCGCGGCCCCGTACCACGAGTTCGCCTCGCAGTTCTTCAAGAACGCGGCCGACCCCGAAAGTCCGCTCAGCCCCTTCTCGCCGGAATCCGAATCGGCGCGGCAGGCGGCGATCGACATCCACCGCGAGGTGCTGGCGGGGGCGAAGACCAAGGTTCCGGCCGAGCTGGCCGACGTGCTGCCGGAGCTCATGTGGCTCTCGCAGATGGGCCTGGTCCTGTACTGGGTCTTCGACCGCTCCCCGAACAGCGAGAAGACGCGGCGGCTCGCCGAGCGCGGCGCGCAGCTGACGACGCGGGGCATCGTGCTGGCCCGGTTCCGGGTGCTGCGGCCGCTGGTGCGGGAAGTGCACGAACTCTTCGCGGACTTCCTGCCGGGCATGGCCCAGACGGCCACGGCGGGGCGGCGCAAGGCGTCGGACCCGGACGCGGGCCCGGAGCCGGACCCCGCGTAGGACCGGGACACCGGCTCAGAGCCAGTCGAGTTCCCTCAGGCGCCAGACCCCGGTGCCGTCCGACAGGTACTGGGCGCCGCTGACGGCGTCGCGGGACATCACGTAGTCCTTCTTCTGCCAGATCGGCACCATCGGGGCCTGCTGGGCGACCACCTTCTGGAGGTCGCGGAACTCGACGGCCGCGTCGGCCCGCTCCGAGTGGGACTGGGTGCGGGTGATCAGCTCGTCGACGTGCTTGTCGGAGAAGCCGTTGTTCATGGACGAGTCGGCGCCGACGAGGGGGGCGAGGAAGTTGTCCGCGTCCGGGAAGTCGGCGATCCACCCGATCGTGTAGACGTCGAATTCGCCCGCCGCGTAACCCTTCTGGAAGTCGGCCCACTTCTCGACCGGCTTGATCGTCACCTGGAAGAGTCCGGTGCCCTCCAGCTGCCGCTTGAGCTCCTCGGCCTCGGAGATGTTCGGGCCGCGCACGTTCACCCCCAGGTTGAGGGCGACAGGACCCTTGATCTCGGCGTCCTTGAGGAGCTTCTTGGCGGTGGCCCCGTTGGGCGTCGGGTAGGCGTCGAAGAACGGCGTGCTGTGGCCGGCGATGCCCGCCGGGACCAGGGAGTACAGCGGGGTGACGGTGCCCAGGTAGACGTCGCTCGCCACCTTGGAGCGGTCGAGCAGGGCGGCCACGGCCTGGCGGACGGCGAGCGGGGCGGCGGCCGAGCCGGGGCGGACGTTGAAGACCATGGAGCGGGTCTCGCTGCCGCCGGAGGCCTGGTAGCGGACGTCCGGCATGCCCGGATCGAGGGCGGCGAGCACGGCCGGCGACATCTCCCGGTGGGCGACTTCGATCCGGCGGGCGTTCCACGCCTGGTCGAGGTCCGCGGAGTCCTTGAAGTACTTCACCGTGACGGACGTGCGGGCGGGCTTGCCCTGCCCCTTGTACGAGGTGTTGGGCTTGAGCTCGGCGCTCGTACCGGCCTTGTACGCGCCCAGTGCGTACGGGCCGGAGCCGTCGGCCTTGCCGTCTTCGCGGAGGGACTTCGCCGGGTACTTCTCCTTGTCGACGATCGAGGCGGCGCCCGTCGCGATCTTGAAGGGGAAGGTGGCGTCGCCGGCGGAGAGGTTGAAGGTGACCGTGCGGCCCTCGGCGCTGACCGACTCCAGGGTGTTGAAGAGCGGGGCCGGGCCCTGGTCGGAGTTGATCGCCTTGATGCGGTCGAAGGAGTGCTTCACGTCCTGGGCGGTGATCGCACGGCCGCCGGCGAACTTCACGTCGGGGCGCAGCTCGCACTGGTAGGTGGTGAGCTTCTGGCCGACGAAGGCGCAGGAGGCGGCGGCGTCCGGCACGGGGGCGTCGGAACCGGGCTTGATGGTCAGCAGCGACTGGTAGACGTTGCTGAACAGGGCCCAGGAGCCGACGTCGTACGCCCCGGCGGGGTCGAGGGAGGAGACCACGTCGGTCGTCCCGACCCGGATGGCGCCGTGGCCGCCGCCGTCCCCGGGCAGCAACTGCCAGGCGCCGACGCCGGCCACGCCGAGGGCCAGCCCGACCGCGATGATCTTCCAGCGGACAGACCGCATCCCGTGAACCCCGCCCCTTGTCCCGGTGGCAGCGATGCGCTGTCCGATTAACGGTCATCCCATCACGGAATATCGGCCACCGGAAGGCCGATTCACGGGCGCTCAGCGGCAGTTGGGGCGTCAGGCCTGATATGAGGCGAGTTCTACGACCGTGATGTCGGACGGCGCGCCCACGCGGACCGGGGGTCCCCAGGCGCCGGCCCCGCGGGACACGTAGAGCTGGGTGTCTCCGTAGCGCTCCAACCCGGCGACGGTGGGATTGGCGAGATCGGCGAGGTAGTTGCCGGGCCAGAGCTGGCCGCCGTGGGTGTGGCCGGAGAGCTGGAGGTCGACGCCGTGGCGGACGGCGTCGTGGATGACGACCGGCTGGTGGGCGAGGAGTACGGCGGCCCGTGTCCGGTCGCGGTCGCCGAGGGCCGCCTGGAAGTCGGGGCCGCTCCCCTCCAGCTCCCCCTGGATGTCGTTGACGCCGGCGAGGTCGAAGTGGGGCAGCGCGCGGCGGGCGTTCTCCAGCGGGGTCAGCCCGAGTTCGCGGACATGGTCGATCCACTGCTGTGCACCGGAGAAGTACTCGTGGTTCCCCGTCACGAAGTACGAGCCGTGGCGGGCGGCGAGCCGGCGCAGCGGCTCCGCGGCGGGCCCGAGGTCGGGGACGCTGCCGTCCACGAGGTCGCCGACGATGGCGATGAGGTCGGGCTGGGTGCGGTTGACGGTGTCGACGATGCGCTGGGTGTGGGCGCGGCCGAGGACCGGGCCGAGGTGGACGTCGCTGACGACGGCGATGCGGAAACCGTGCGCCGCGCGCGACAGTTTGGCCAGCGGCACCTGCACCCGCCGGACGCTCGGCCCGCGCATGACCCCGTACGTCCCGGTCGCGACGGTGCCGACGGCCACGGCGGCGGCCGCCCCGCCGACGGCCCGCGCGACGAACCGGCGGCGGGTCAGTTCCAGGCCCGTCGCGGCGGGCTCGCCGGACTCGGCGGTGGCAGCCGCGACGGGCGCCGCGTCGGGCTCGGGGGCGGCGGCCCGGGGGACGGTCTGCTTCGCGGGAGGTCCGGCGACCGCCCCGGAGGGGACCCGGTGGGCCAGACGGCGGAGCAACAGCGCGCGGATCGGCTCCGCGACCAGCATCGTCAGGGTCAGGTACAGGAGCACCGCGAGCCAGAGGTATCCCGGCCAGGCCACCGTCTGCTGCAGCCAGAAGGGGGCTCCGGCGCGACCCGTGGTCAGGGCGGCCACAGAGAGAAGGGGCAGGGCGATGGTCAAGGCCGTGCCGATGCGGCGCGTGAGGGCGCCGGGCGCCGTGGTGTCGCGGACCAGGCGGATCCAGAGCCAGCGGTGCACGAGCACCAGCAGGGCGCAGACCGCGAGCGCGACGAGCGCGAAGGCGAGGATCGTCATGCCGCGGCCCCTCTGTCGCCGCCCGCGCCGGCGCCCGTCCCCGTGCCCGGGTCCGTGGCCGTACGTGATTCGCGCCGCAGGGCCCGGACCCCGCGCAACCCGATCACACCGACCGCCGTCCCCAGGAGAAAGGACGTCACCGCAAGCGTCAGGTGCACCCAGAAGTAGGACGTGGGATCGCCCGCCGCATCGAAGGCCTGGCCACTGCCGTTCCTCCACAGGTTCCGGACGAAAGACACCCAGATGAACCAGCTCCACACTCCGAAGGCGAGCAGGAACCAGGAGGCGGCGCGGCTGAGTTTCATGCCTTCAGTATCGGATTCGTCCCCAGGACGGACGCGCCGGGGTGGGCTGTCCCGGGGTTGGTTGCACCGAATTGGCCGGTCCGCGACGCCGTACAGCTCATCGGGAGGTACTTTCACCTGCGTGTCTGCCAAGACGACCGCGCTGACGGTCCTTTCCGCCGCGTTGCTGGCGCCCGCCCTGCTGGTGGCACCCGCCCACGCCGCGCCGACCCCGCCGGCCGATGGAAAGGGCGGGCCCGCCAAGGCGCCGCAGGCGCCCGCGCCGCCCGTGTCGATGTCGACGGTCGGCGGATCCCTGCTCGGCCAGCCGGGAACCCAGGTGAACCTGCTGCCCGGTGCGCCCGCCCTGCCCACGAACCTCAGCGGGCGGTCCTGGATCGTGGCCGACGCCGAGACGGGTGAGGTCCTGGCGGCGCACAACGCGCACTGGCGGCTGCCCCCGGCCTCCACCATGAAGATGCTCTTCGCGGACACCGTGCTGCCGGGCCTGCCCAAGGAGCAGGTCCACAAGGTCACCGAGCAGGACATGGACGGCGTGGGCCCGGGCAGCAGCCTGGTCGGGGTCAAGGAGGACCTCGAGTACTCCGTCCACGACCTGTGGCTCGGGGTGTTCCTGCGCTCGGGCAACGACGCCGTGCACGTACTTTCGGCCATGAACGGCGGCATCGACAAGACCGTCAAGGACATGCAGGCGCACGCCGAGGAGCTGCAGGCCCTGGACACGCACGTCGTCTCCCCCGACGGGTACGACGCCCCGGAACAGGTGTCGAGCGCGTACGACCTCACGCTGATCGCCCGCTCCGGGCTGCAGAAGCAGGACTTCCGGGAGTACTGCGGCACGGTGAGCGCGAAGTTCCCCGGCCGGCACGAGGCCGGCAAGCCGCGCGAGTACTTCGAGATCCAGAACACAAACCGGCTGATGACGGGTGCGGGCGGGCTCTCCCCCTACAAGGGCATCGCCGGGGTGAAGAACGGCAACACCACCATGGCCGGCTCCACCTTCACCGGCGCCGCCCAGCAGGGCTCCAGGAAGCTGCTGGTCACGGTGATGAACCCGGACTCGGGCGGCGCGAACTCCGTCTACGAGGAGACCGCGGCGCTGTTCGACTGGGGCTTCGCGGCGGCCGGCAAGGTCAAGCCGGTGGGTGAGCTCGTGCCGCCGAAGAGCGCCGACACCTCCTCGCACGGCTCCCCGGCCCAGTCGCACGAGAACAACCCCTCGGCGGCCGGGCAGGGCTCGGGCGGCGGCATGGGCACCGCGCTGGGCGTCGCGGGCGGCGTGCTGGCCGTACTGGCGGGCGGCGCCTTCCTCGTCAACCGCCGCTGGCCCCGCGGCCGCCGCAGCCGGGGCGAGGACCTGGTGTAGGCCCGGGCGGGGCCGTACGGGCCCGGCCCCTTCGATCAGAACTGGCGCAGGGTGGACCAGTTGGCATGGCCGGACGGGTTGGTCAGTGCCGGAGAGGCGCCGGTCCGCCCCCGGGTCCCGTCGTAGCGCCCCACGGGGCCGTGCGACCCGTCGACGAGGAAGTAGATCTCTACCCACGCCTGCCGGGACCGAGCGCATGATTCACCCGATCGAGTCCGCCTCGCCGCCCACCTGGGGTTCCGGGTCTTCCTCCTCGCCGCGCGTGGCCGTCCAGGACGAGACGAACAGCAACAGCTTCGCCGAGAAGTTGATCCACAGCAGCAGGGCGATCGGCACCCCGAAGGCCCCGTACATGCTCTTCGCGGCGACCTCCCGCATGTAGCCGCTGAGGAGCAGCTTCAGCAGCTCGAAACCCGCCGCGCCGATGAGCGCCGCCTCGATCAGGCGGCGGCGCGGCGGTTCCACCCCGGGGAGCAGGGTCAGCAGGTAGAGCAGCACCAGGAAGGCGGCCACGACGCCGACGAGGAAGGCGGCCGCGCGCAGGAGCGCGCCGCCCGCGCCCTCGCGCGGGATGCCCAGCCACTCGGCGGACTTCCCGACCGCCGAGGACCCGAAGATCGAGGCGGCGGCCGAGGCAAGGCCCACCCCGCCCAGGCCGAGCAGCACGAGCCCGTCCTTGCCCTTGCGGACGATGGGGTTCCCGTCGTCCTCGTCGTCCTTGTCCCACACGGCGCGCAGGCAGTCCCGCATCGAGCCCACCCACCCGATGCCGGTGAAGAGCAGGAAGGCGCCGGCGACGAGCCCGACGGTGCCCGCGTTCGCGACGAGCCCCTCGATGTCGAGCTGGTCGGAGATGCCCGGGACCTGCTCGGAGAGGTTCTTCTCCAGCTGGTCCAGCTGCTTCTCGCTGAGCAGCGACGCGCCCACCGCGGCGGCCACGGTGATCAGCGGGAAGAGCGCGAGGAAGCTGAGGAAGGTGATCGCGGCGGCGAGCCGGGCCCAGTGCACGCGGTCGAGGCGTTCGTACGAACGCCACGCGTGCGTCCGCATGAGACGGGCCGCGAGCGGGCCGATCACCGGGAGTTTCGTCAGCCAGTCCATGGGGTCACCGTAAATGAGCGCTCGGAAATAGCCGGAATTGTCGGTTTCGGGCACTACGGTCGTCGACTGTGACTTTTTCCGAAGCGCGCCCTGCGGGTCGCCCGTTCCACACGCTGGTCCTGCGAAGGCTGAGATTCAGCGCCCGGCGCACCGCCCGGCTGACCCTGCGCCCGCTCCGTCAGGACGGCAGCGCGGTCGCCCCGGTCGCCCCCGCCGCCTCGCCCGCGGGGCAGCCGGGCTGCGTCGGCACGCCGCTCGCCCCGGTCCCGAAGGGATACTCGCGCAGCTTGCGCCAGACCCCGTCCGAGCCCTGCTCGTAGAGCGCGAAGCCCTCGCAGAGCCACTCGGCGGCGTACTCGGAGAGGGCCGAGAAGGCCAGGTCCATCGCCTCCTCGGAGATCCCGTGGGCGACGGTGACGTGGGGGTGGTACGGGAAGGCCAGCTCGCGGCTGAGCGGCCCGTGCGGGTCGCGGACCTCGCCCTGGAGGCGGGTGCAGCCCGCGGCGCCCTCGACGACCTGGACGTAGACGACCGGCGAGAGGGGGCGGAAGGTTCCCGTCCCGCCCAGCCGCATCCGGAAGGCGCGGGAGGCTGCCGCGACCCCGGCGAGGTGGGCCCGGATCGCCGGGAGCCGGTCCGCCTCCACCTCGGTCGGCGGCACGAGGGTGACGTGCGTGGGGATGCCGTGCGCGGCAGCGTCCCCGAAGCCGGCGCGCCGCTGCTGGAGCTGGCTGCCGTACGGCTCCGGGACCGCGATCGAAACGCCGAGCGTTACGGTCCCCACGTATCTCTCCTCCGCTTGTCGCTGTGGACTGCTGCCGCCCCAGTGTGGCGGCAGCACCCCCGTTCTTGCCAGGGCCCTCTGTCCGTAGTTGCGTTCGTCAGTGCTTGGCGGGCACCAGACCCAGGCGGTCGTACGCCTGCGCGAGGGTCTCGGCGGCGACCGCACGGGCCTTCTCCGCGCCCTTGGCCAGGATCGAGTCCAGCGTCTCCGGGTCGTCCAGGTACTCCTGGGTGCGCTGCTTGAACGGTGTGACGAAATCGACCATCACACCGGCCAGGTCGGTCTTCAGCGCGCCGTAGCCCTTGCCCTCGTACTTCGTCTCCAGCTCGGCGATCGTCTCGCCCGTGAGGGTGGAGTAGATCGTGAGCAGGTTGCTGAGGCCGGGCTTCTTCTCGGTGTCGAAGCGGATCTCGGCCTCGGTGTCGGTGACCGCGCTCTTGATCTTCTTCTCGGTGACCTTGGGCTCGTCGAGGAGGTTGATCAGGCCCTTGGGGGACGACGCGGACTTCGACATCTTGATCGCCGGGTCCTGGAGGTCGTAGATCTTCGCGACCTCCTTGACGATGTGCGCGGCGGGCAGGGTGAAGGTCTTGCCGTAGCGCTGGTTGAAACGCTCGGCGAGGTCGCGGGTCAGCTCGATGTGCTGGCGCTGGTCCTCGCCGACCGGGACGGCGTTCGCCTGGTAGAGCAGGATGTCGGCGACCTGGAGGATCGGGTACGTGAACAGGCCGACGCTGGCGCTGTTGACGCCGCCCTTCGCGGACTTGTCCTTGAACTGGGTCATCCGGCTGGCCTCGCCGAAACCGGTGATGCAGTTCATGACCCAGCCGAGCTGGGCGTGCTCGGGCACGTGGCTCTGGATGAAGAGCGTGCAGCGCTCGGGGTCCAGGCCGGCGGCGAGCAGCTGCGCGGCGGAGAGACGGGTGTTCGCGCGGAGGTCCTTCGGATCCTGCGGCATGGTGATCGCGTGCAGGTCGACCACCATGTAGAACGCGTCGTGCGTCTCCTGCAGGGCGACGTACTGGCGAATGGCTCCGAGGTAGTTCCCGAGGTGGAACGAACCGGAGGTGGGCTGGATGCCGGAGAGCGCGCGAGGACGATCAGAAGCCATGGCTTCATTCTCTCAGGTGCGGGGGCGGGCTCGGGCCCGCCGCTGGCCGGATCCTTCCGGGTCGCGCGGACCCGGTCCGTGCGGTGCCGGGGTACCCGGCGGTAGCGGTGCGTCCGGATCCAGCCCCGGCCGAGCGACCGCTTTCCGCAGGTGGGCCGCTGCGCGGGGCCCCGCCCACGCGCCGCCCGCACCCGCGCCTCGATCACGACGTTCCAGCCGCGCCGGCGTTCGAGGCCTGCCGCCGGGGCGGGGCCCCGGCGGCGGGTCCGCGGGTCAGGCCAGGGGGAGGCCCGGGGCCGGGAAGGCGGCCATGAGGTCCGCGACCTCCGTGCGGACCGCGGCCAGGGCCGGCTCGTCACCCTTGGCCGCGGCGTCGACGGCGCGCGAGATCCAGTCCGCGACCTGCGGCATGTGGGCGACGCCCAGACCGCGGGACGTCAGCGACGGCGTACCGATCCGCACTCCCGAGGGATCGAACGGCTTGCGCGGGTCGAAGGGAACCGTGTTGTAGTTCACCACGATCCCCGCCCGGTCCAGGGCCTTGGCCGCGACCTTGCCCGGCACGTCCTTGCCCGTCAGGTCGATGAGGATCAGGTGGTTGTCCGTACCGCCCGACACGAGGTCGAAGCCCCGCTCCAGCAGCGCCGCCGCCAGCGCCTTCGCGTTGGCGACGACCGCGTGCGCGTAGGCGGTGAAGGACGGCTGGGCCGCCTCGTGCAGGGCCACCGCGATGCCGGCCGTCGTCTGGTTGTGCGGGCCGCCCTGGAGGCCCGGGAAGACCGCCTTGTCGATGGCCTTCGCGTGCTCCTCGCGGCACATCAGCATCGCGCCCCGCGGACCGCGCAGGGTCTTGTGGGTCGTGGTGGAGATGACGTCCACGTGGCCCGCCGGGGACGGGTGTGCGCCGCCCGCGATCAGGCCCGCGATGTGGGCCACGTCCGCGACCAGGACCGAGCCCGCCTCCTCGGCGATCGACGCGAAGGCGGCGAAGTCGATCGTGCGCGGCAGGGCGGTGCCGCCGCAGAAGATCAGCTTGGGTCGTTCGGCGAGGGCCAGGTCGCGCACGGCGTCGTAGTCGATGAGCCCGGTGTCGGCCTGGACGCCGTACTGCACGCCCCGGAACCACGAGCCCGTCGCCGAGACGCCCCAGCCGTGCGTCAGGTGCCCGCCCATCGGCAGGGCCATGCCCATCACGGTGTCGCCGGGCTTCGCGAAGGCCAGGTACACGGCCAGGTTGGCCGGCGAGCCGGAGTACGGCTGGACGTTCGCGTGGTCCACGCCGAACAGGCCCTTCGCCCGCTCGATCGCCAGGGCCTCGACGCGGTCGACGTTCTGCTGGCCCTCGTAGTAGCGGCGGCCGGGGTAGCCCTCGCTGTACTTGTTCTGCAGCACGGTGCCGGAGGCCTCGAGGACGGCCGCGGACACGTAGTTCTCACTGGGGATCAGGCGCAGGGTCTGCGACTGGAGCACTTCTTCCGCCGCGACGAACGACGCCAGTTCGGGATCGGTCGCGGAAAGGGCGGGATGGCGGCTCGCGGACATGGCGGGCTCCTCCGGGGTCGATGTGATCGGTACCCCGCGAGGCCCAGGCGAGCGGCCCTGAATGCGGTCGAACGCGCACGACTCCCCCGGAGTTCGTTCTCCGTGCGCCAGTCGCCGTGCGTACCGCCCACCTTAGCGGGCGCGCCGCGCGGAAGGTTTCTGCATCCGGGATCGGAGCGACGATAAGAAGGCGACGATAAGAAGGGTGACGCCACCCTCGTCACCGCTGCACCGGGCAAGACGGACGATCGGAGACCCCGTGTCGACAACTGCTGATGCCATCCGCTCCGCCGACGCGCACAGCGCGCACACCTACCATCCGCTGCCCGTCGTCGTCGCGTCCGCGGAAGGTGCGTGGATGACCGACGTGGAGGGCCGCAGATATCTCGACATGCTCGCCGGGTACTCCGCCCTCAACTTCGGGCACGGCAACCGGCGTCTGATCGACGCCGCCCGGGCCCAGCTGGAGCGGGTCACGCTCACCTCGCGCGCCTTCCACCACGACCGGTTCGCCGACTTCTGCACCGAGCTCGCCGATCTGTGCGGCAAGGAGATGGTGCTGCCGATGAACACGGGCGCGGAGGCCGTGGAGACGGCGGTGAAGACCGCCCGCAAGTGGGGCTACGAGGTCAAGGGCGTTCCGGACGGGCACGCCAAGATCGTGGTCGCCGCCGACAACTTCCACGGCCGGACCACGACCGTCGTCTCCTTCTCGACGGACCACGACGCCCGCGACCACTTCGGTCCGTACACGCCGGGCTTCGAGATCGTCCCGTACGGGGACCTCACCGCGCTGTCCCACGCCGTCACCGAGAACACCGTGGCCGTCCTGCTGGAGCCGATCCAGGGCGAGGCGGGGGTGCTGGTGCCGCCCGCCGGGTACCTGAGCGGCGTGCGGGAGCTGACCCGCCAGCGGAACGTGCTCTTCATGGCGGACGAGATCCAGTCGGGACTGGGCCGGACCGGGAAGACCTTCGCCTGCGAGCACGAGGGGGTCGTCCCCGACGTCTACATCCTCGGCAAGGCGCTCGGCGGCGGCGTGGTGCCGGTGTCGGCCGTCGTCGCCGACCGGGACGTGCTCGGGGTGTTCCGGCCCGGCCAGCACGGGTCCACCTTCGGCGGGAACCCCCTCGCGTGCGCCGTCGCCCTGGAGGTCGTCGCGATGCTCCGCAGCGGCGAGTACCAGCAGCGCGCCACCGAGCTGGGCGACCACCTGCACCACGAGCTGGGCCTGCTGGTCGGCGCGGGCGCCGTGACCGCCGTACGGGGCCGGGGGCTGTGGGCGGGCGTGGACATCGCCCCCGGCCACGGGACGGGCCGGGAGGTGTCCGAGAGGCTGATGGACCGGCGGGTGCTGGTGAAGGACACCCACGGATCGACGATCCGGCTCGCCCCGCCGCTGGTGATCAGCAAGGAGGACCTGGACTGGGGGCTGGACCAGCTCCGGGCGGTGCTGGCCTCCTGAGGCAGGGGCCGCCGGACCCTAGAGGATCACGTGGGGCAGAAAGCGGGCGTACTCGTCCGTGACCGGCCCCGCCGATTCGCGGATGCCGAGCCCCGCCGCCTCGTCCTCTACGACCCACGCGCCGAGCACGACCCGGTTGCCGTCGAAGTCGGGCAGCGGGGCCAGGCCCTGGAAGCAGTACCGCTCGCCCTCCTCCGCTACGAACGGCTCGCCGCCCTCGCCCGGTTCGTGCAGGGTTACCCCCGCGCCCTCGCGGCCGAGGAGCGGCTTGGCCACGTAACCGGCGGACCCGGCCCCGGCCAGTTCGCGCGGTCCGTCGAGGTAGGCGGGCAGCAGGTTCGGGTGCTCCGGGAACAGCTCCCACAGGATCGCCAGCAGCGCCTTGTTGGAGAGCAGCATCTTCCACAGGGGCTCGATCCAGCAGGTGGTGCCGGTGCCGCCGCCGTGGTCGTACGTGCCGAGGACCTGCGGGCCGAACTCGTCCGTGGCCAGCCACTCCCACGGGTAGAGCTTGAAGCAGCTGCGGATGAAGCGGAGCTTCTCGTCCACGAACCGGCCGGACAGGCTGTCCCAGCCGATCTGCTCGACGGAGAGGGCGTGGGTGTCGAGGCCGGCCTGCTCGGCGGTCTCCTGGAGGTAGGCGACCGTCATCAGGTCCTCGCCGAGCTCGTCGGTCTCGGAGTGCGCGAAGTGCAGCGGGCCGGGCGGCAGCAGCTCGGCCTGGCGGCGCCAGGCGTCGACGAGGCGCTCGTGGAGGGAGTTCCACTGGTCGGCGCCGGGGAACCGCTCCTCCATCCAGAACCACTGCGGACTGGCCGCCTCCACGAGGGAGGTGGGCGTGTCGGCGTTGTACTCCAGCATCTTGGCCGGGCTGCCGGTGCCGTCGTAGCGCAGGTCGAAACGGCCGTAGAGGGAGGGCTGTTCGGCGCGGCGGCGCCAGGACTCGGCGATCAGCGCGGCGAGCGCGGGGTCGGTGATGCCGAGGTCGGCGAAGCGGTCGTGCTCGACGATGTGCGCGGCCGCGGCCAGGCACATGGCGTGCAGCTCCTCGACGACGTTCTCCAGGGCCTCCACCTCGGGTAGGGAGAACGAGTAGTACGCGCTCTCGTCCCAGTAGGGGCGCAGGGAGTCGTCGGGGTAGCGGGTGAGGGGATAGATGAGCCCCTGCTCCTCGACGGTCTTCTGCCAGCCGGGGCGGGGCTCGATGGTGTGCCGCTGCATGGGTTTTCCTCAGCCGCCGCTGGAGCCGGAGCTGCTGTGGCCGCCGATGCCGCCGCGGGTGACGGCGGACTTGTCGAAGCTGCCGCCGGAGACCTTGCCGCTGCTGACGTAGCCGCCGTAGTAGTACGCCCCGCGGCCGCCGCTCTTGCACTCCTTGTTGTTCAGGTGCTCCAGCGTGGAGCGGGACGCGCAGCGCTTGTCGGGCTCGTCGCTGCTGCCGCAGGCCACGAGGGTGGCCGCGAGCAGGCCCATGCCGCCGAGGGCGACCGCGCCGGAGCGCATACGGCGCTGGTTGGTGCTGCTGCTGTCCATGTCTGCTGTTCCCCCTGGGGCCTGGCGTGCTGCCGACAGAGTAGAGCGGTGGCCCCGGCCGATGGAATCCGGCCGCCGTGAGATCCGTGACCTAGAGTCAGTTCGTGCTCATTGGGATGATTTGCGCCCTCGGTGCGGCGGTCTGCTTCGGCACGGCGTCCGTTCTCCAGGCGGTCGCGGCGCGGGCGGCGGAGCCGGGATCGGGGTCCGGGGTGGACACGGCGCTGTTCCTGCGCGCCGTACGGCAGTGGCGGTACCTGCTGGGCCTCGGCCTCGACGCGGTGGGCTTCGTCCTCCAGATCATCGCGCTGCGCCATGTCCCGATCTACGCGGTGGGGGCCGCGCTGGCCGCCAGTCTGGCGGTGACGGCGGTGGTCGCGGCGCGGCTGCTGCGCGTGCGGCTGTCCCGGACGGAATGGGGCGCGGTGTGGGTGGTGTGCGCGGGGCTGCTGATGCTCGGGCTCGCCGCCGGAGAGGAGGGCTCGGGGACCGGGTCGCTCGCGCTGAAGCTGGGGCTGCTGGCCGTGGCGGGGCTGGTGCTGGTGGTCGGCGCGGTGGCGGGGCGGCTCCCGGACCGGCCCCGGGCGCTGGTCCTGGGCCTGGCCGCGGGGACGGGCTTCGGAGTGGTCGAGGTCTCGGTGCGGCTCATCGACTCCCCCTGGGACCTGCGCAACCCCGCGCTGTACGCACTCCTGCTGGGCGGCGGGGCGGCCTTCCTGCTGCTCACCTCGGCGCTGGCGCGCGGCTCGGTGACGGCGGCGACGGCGGGGCTGGTGCTCGGCGAGACGGTCGGCCCGGCGGTGGTGGGCGTGGTCTGGCTCGGCGACCGCACCCGCGAGGGCCTGACCTGGCTCGCCGTGACCGGCTTCGTCGTCGCGGTGGCCGGCTCCCTGGCGCTCGCCCGCTTCGGCGAACCCGCCCGGCCGGAGCCGTCCCCGGCCGGGTGACCGGGGCGGTGGTGCAGGCCCGTCTGCAGCCCGCGCCCCGTCGTGTCGGGGCTCCGCCCCGAACCCCGCGCCTCGACGCCGGCGGGCTGGATTGCCGCAGAGCGGCACTTTCAGCCTCGCCGGCGACGAGGCCCGGGTGTCCGGGCAGAGCTCGGCAGCGCGGCCTGTTACGGGAGGGCGGCGACGAGGGCGGCCAGGGTGGGGGACCAGGCGCTGTCCGGCGGGGTCCCGTAGCCGACGACCAGCGCGTCCCGCGGCGCGAGCCCGGCCTCCGGGTGCCGGAACGCGGACAGGCCGTGCAGGGCCAGGTCCTGCCAGGCGGCCGACTGCAGGACCGACCGCTCCGTCCCCGCCGGGAGGTCCAGCACCGCGTGCAGCCCGGCCGCGATCCCCGACACGCCCACCCGGCCCGCCACCGCCGCCACCAGTTCGTCCCGGCGCCGCCGGTACCGCAGCCGCATGCCGCGCACGTGGCGGTCGTACGCCCCCGAGGTGATGAACTCCGCCAGCGTGAGCTGCTCCAGCGTGCTGGAGGCCCAGTCCGTGGGGCCCTTGGCCGCCAGGACCTCGTCCAGCAGCCCCGGCGGGACCACCATCCAGCCCATCCGGAGCCCCGGCGCCAGTGACTTGCTGGCCGTGCCGAGGTAGACCACCCGGTCCGGGTCCAGCCCCTGGAGGGCGCCGACCGGCTGGCGGTCGTAGCGGAACTCCCCGTCGTAGTCGTCCTCCAGGATCAGCCCGCCCGTGGTCCGGGCCCAGTCGACCGCCGCCGCCCGGCGGGCCGGGGTCAGGGCCGCGCCCGTCGGGAACTGGTGCGCGGGGGTCAGCAGCACCGCGCCCGCCGCGGCGGTCAGCTCCCCGGTGCGGGCCCCGTCCCCGTCCACTCCCAGCGGCCGCGTCCGCAGCCCCGCCCGCACCAGCAGGTTCCGGTGGAAGTCCAGGCCGTACCCCTCCACCGCCACCTCCCGCACCCGCCGCGCCCGCAGCACCCCCGCCAGCAGGGTCAGCCCGTGCAGGAAGCCCGCGCACAGCACGATGCGCTCCGGGTCCGCGTACACCCCGCGGGCCCGTGCCAGGTAGCCGGCCAGCGCCTGCCGCAGCTCGACGCGGCCGCGCCCGTCCAGCCCGTACCCGAAGGCCTCGTTCGGCGCGTCGGTCAGCGCCCGCCGGGCCGCCGAGAGCCAGGCCGCGCGCGGGAAGGCGCCCAGGTCCGGGAAGCCGGGCACCAGGCTGTACGAGGGCCCCTTGCGCGCGGGGCGCCGTACGGGCGCGACCGCCGCGGCCCGGCGCGGACGGGCCCGTTCCGCGACCTGGGTGCCGGACCCCTGGCGGGCGGTCAGCCACCCCTCGGCGACCAGTTCGGCGTACGCCTCCGCGACCGTGTTGCGGGCGATGCCCATGTCGGCGGCGAGGGTGCGTGAGGACGGGAGCCGGGTCCCGGCCGCCAGCCGCCCGCTGCGTGCGGCCTCGCGCAGCGCCTCGGTGAGACCGGCCCGCAGACCGCGCCCGGCGGAGAGGTCCAGATGCAGGTCGGCGCCGAAAGTGGCCCTTGATTCCGTCATGGATATGGACCATATCCCTGGGCCGCCTGCCTCCTAGGGTGGATCACATGACGCACAGCACGCAGAACCGGCAGACCCCCTCCCCCACGCACGAGCACGCGCCCGAGCACACCCCGCGCATGCAGATGGCCAAGCTCGCACCCGAGGTCTACAAGGCCGTCCTGGCCCTGGAGATCGCCTCCCGCAAGGGCCTGGACCCGGCCCTGGTCGAGCTCGTCAAGATCCGCGCCTCACAGGTCAACCACTGCGCCTTCTGCCTCGACATGCACACCAAGGACGCGCTCGCGCACGGTGAGAGCGTCGACCGGATCGTGCAGCTGGCCGCCTGGGAGGAGTCGCGGCACTTCTACAGCGAGAAGGAGCTCGCGGCGATCGAGTTCACCGAGGCCGTCACGGTCCTGACGGACGGTTTCGTGCCGGACGAGGTGTACGAGAAGGCCGCGGAGCACTTCGAGGAGCGCGAGCTGGCCCAGCTGATCGCCGTCATCGCGACGATCAACGTCTGGAACCGCATCGGCGTCACCACCCGCATGGTGCCGGGCCACTACAAGCCGGGCATGTACCAGTCCTGACCGAGCGTGCGCCGGGCAGCCGGCGCGGCCGCCCGACGGGGGTCAGCCGCATGCCGGGCCGGCCGCCCGACGGGTCGGCGGCCGGGCCGGGGTGGCCCGGCCGGCCGGGTCGCCCGGCACCCGGTCAGCCGGCCGGCCGGAACGCGGCCAGCGCCGCCGCGTGGTGGTCCTGCGTGGCCTGCCACGCGGCGACCGGGCCGGCGGTCAGCACCGCCCACTTGCCGCCGTCCCCGGCGAAGAAGACCCGTTCGACACCGCGCCGCACCCCGCGCGACTCCTCGCTGTCGTACTGGTAGACGAGCTCCGCCGCCCCGGAACCGCCCGGAACCGCGCCCACGCTGATCTCCTCGTACCCCCGGGTGCCGCCCCGCAGGTAGGTGGAGGCCTGTTTGACCGCGTCGAGCGGGCTGAGCTCCGGCTCCGACACCCGGAATACCTGGATCAGCGCGGTCCGGTCGGCCGAGCGGTAGAAGACCCCCTCCTTGAGCTCCTCCCGCACCCAGCCGGCCGGGACGGCGATGGTGAAGCCCGACGGGTCCTGCTTGGTCTCGTGGCCCCCCGCCCCCGGCACGGTGCCGGACGGGCTCGGGACTTTGCTCGGGCCGGCGCCGGCCGTCGGGGAGCCGGAGGCGGTGGGCGAGGCCGTCCCGGACGGTCCGCCGCCGGACCACGACGGCGTGCCCGAGGCCACCGTCCCGTTCTTCTCGCCCGCGCGGTCCCCGTCGCCCGTGTCCCGGGCCAGGAACCACACCGCCCCGGCGCCGATCACGACGGAGGCGACCGCGATCCCCGCCGTCACCGGAGTCCGCCACCGGCCGCCCGACCCGCCGGAGGGCGACGTGTAACCGGGCGGCGGCGGTACGGGCGGCAGGTACGCGGGGTCGGGGGCGTACGACGGCTGCGGCGCGGTCGGCACCCCGTACGGGGGCGGCGGCGGAGCCCCCGGCCCCAGCGGGTCGTACACCGGCGGCGCGCCCGGAGGCTGCGGCGGCGGAACCGGAGGCATGCCCGGCGGCGGTCCCGCCGGGGCCTGGTCCACCACCCAGCGCTGCGCCTGCGCGTCCCAGCGGCGCGGGCCGGACGGCGGCTGTGCCGGAGCCACGGCTCAGCCTCCCAGCGCGCCGAGCAGGCTGCCCAGGGCAGCGGCCGCACTCACCGACTCGACCAGCGGAGCCCACCGCTCCAGCGCTGCGCGCAGCCGGGCGGGCAGGCCTGGCCGGATCGTGTCGGTGCCCTCCAGCTGCTCGGCGATCCCGTCCAGTTCGGCGTCGAGCGCGGTCCTGTCGGCGCCCCGGGGGGCCTCCCGTACGAGCGCCTCGCGCAGGGTGAGCACCGCCTCCAGCAGCTGCGCCGCATCGGGTGCGCTCGCTCCCGTACCGCCGTGCTGGACGGTGTTGATGTTGTTGGAGCCGCCGAAACTGACCGCGCTGCCGTGGACGCTGCCGATCCGCACCCCCGGCTCCGGCCCGCTCCCGCTCCCGTTATCTGTCGCCATGGCTCCCCCTGTGTGTGCTGTTGTGATTGCCGCTGCCGCCGAAGCTGATCGCGCTGTCGTACGCCGCACCCACGTAGTTCTCGATGTGGATGCCGGCGCGCCGCGCGAACGCCTCGGTGTGCCAGCCGCCTTCGTGCAGGACCAACGTAATACCGGCGATGACCCGGTCCTGAATGGTCTTCAAGTACCGGTCGAGGTCCATGAGATGGAACAGCGAGCCGTTGTCCTGCGCCGCGAGTTCGCGCACCGACACGCGCGGCCCCTCCGGCCGGGCGCCCCCGTGGCCGCCGGCCGCGATCCTGACCCAGCTCGCGACCCCGCGGCCCAGGGTGACGATTGAGGCCGTGAAGGAGCCGGGGGTGTGCCGCAGGGCCCAGGCCACCTTCCCGAACCGGTTGTTGTTCAGGTAACGGTGGGCGTC
Organism: Streptomyces sp. MB09-01; assembly: GCF_033794505.1. NCBI lineage: Bacteria > Bacillati > Actinomycetota > Actinomycetes > Kitasatosporales > Streptomycetaceae > Streptomyces > Streptomyces sp. MB09-01. Next base: position 21,153 of record NZ_JARAYQ010000082.1, read on the forward strand.
CGCGTCCGCGTTGTGGAAGGCCGCGTGGACGGGCAGCAGCACGTGCGGCGCCATCTCCACCATCATCATCCCGCCCTGGGTGTGGACCCGTACGAACAGGGTGACGACCATGTTCTCGTCCCAGCCGCCGACGCGGATGCGCAGGAAGTGCCGACGGCGTTCGCCGCCCTCCTCGATGGCCTCGGCCCGGTGCGTTTCGAAGTCCGCGCGCACGTGCGGTCCTTCGTCGCGGTGCCCCAGTCCGCCGCCCGGCAGGAACACGCACTGGTCGACGACCAGCTCGCGCATCCGGTCCAGTACGGCCGCCTGGGCCTGCGGGGACCCGTGCGGCGAGGGCGCCCGCAGGCGCTCCACCAGGGGCACGACCCCCTCCAGGATGCGGGCGTTGGTGAGCGGCTCCGGCGTGGTACCGGGGGGCAGGTCCTCGCGGGGGCGCAGTTCGAAGGAGTCCTGCCAGGGGCGGTACGCCTGACCGGCCCCGGCGAACGGGTCGTTGATGTCGTACATGATCAGCGGCGAGTGCTGCTCGTCGATGATGCGCTGCCGCACGCGGGCGAACCGTACGCCGACGTCGGCCTCGGCGGGATCGGCCGGCCGGTGGGCGTACCGGTCCCGGTTGAGGTCGTGGGCGATGGTCCGGGCCACGTACCCGCGCTGGAGTCCGACGACGGTGACGACCGCGGCGAAGACCGCCGGCACCCACCCGATGACGAATCCGGTCGCCACGCCTCCGATGCCCTGCGAGAAGATCAGGGCGCCGAAGCCGACCGGGCTGCCGAGCGTGTCGTCGAAGGCGCCGAGCAGGGCCAGCCAGATCCCGAGGACCAGGATCACGATGACGGCCAGGTTCCACCAGGCGTAGATCCGCACCACGACGGACAGGAGGCGCGCCAGCAGGCCGGACCGGGCCCTGAGCCAGCCCGCGAGGCTCAGCAGCAGGAACGGGACGAGCATCAGCGCGAGGGCGCCCCCGGTGAGCACGGAACCGACGAACCAGGCGCCGAGCACGCCGAGCGCCCAGCCGAGTTCGGCGCGGCGGGCGCGGAGGGCGTGGGCGAGGACGCGCGAGGCGTCGAACCCGTAGGAGGGCGCGACGATCCGCTCCTCGTGGACGTACAGCTCCTCGATCACCCGATCGCGGTACCCGGCGTCTATGTAGGTGCCCGCGCACAAGAAGCGGCCGGCCTCGCTGAACGCCGGTTCGACGGGGGGACGGCCGTTGCTGAGGTCGTCCTGCGGATTGCCTGCGGGCTGACGGGGAATCGGGCTCTCGGTCACCGACCGACCTTAGATTTCGCTTACATCATGCGACAGGCGTAAACACGCCAAAGCGCCCCGGCCTGGTGGGGCCGGGGCGCTCGGGGCCGTACTCCCCGTCGAGGTGCGAGCGCTCCTCGGCGGGAAGGACGGATCAGATCAGGCCGAGCTCGCGGACCGCGTCGCGCTCCTCCGACAGCTCCTGGACGGAGGCGTCGATGCGGGTGCGGGAGAACGCGTTGATGTCCAGGCCCTGGACGATCTCGTACTTGCCGTCCTTGCAGGTGACGGGGAAGGAGGAGATCAGACCGGCCGGGACGCCGTAGGAGCCGTCCGACGGGATGCCCATCGAGGTCCAGTCGCCCTCGGCGGTGCCGTTGACCCACGTGTGCACGTGGTCGATGGCGGCGTTGGCGGCCGAGGCGGCCGAGGACGCGCCACGGGCCTCGATGATCGCGGCGCCGCGCTTGGCGACGGTCGGGATGAAGGTCTCGCCAAGCCACACCTCGTCGTTGACGACCTCGGCGGCGTTCTTGCCGGCGATCTCCGCGTGGAAGATGTCCGGGTACTGGGTCGCCGAGTGGTTGCCCCAGATGGTGAGGCGCTTGATGTCGGAGACGGCGGCGCCGGTCTTCTGCGCGAGCTGCGAGATCGCGCGGTTGTGGTCCAGGCGGGTCATCGCCGTGAAGCGCTCGGCCGGTACGTCCGGGGCGGCAGCCTGCGCGATGAGCGCGTTGGTGTTGGCCGGGTTGCCCACGACCAGGACCTTGATGTCGTCCGCGGCGTTCGCGTTGATCGCGGCGCCCTGCGGCTTGAAGATGCCGCCGTTGGCGGAGAGCAGGTCACCGCGCTCCATGCCCTTGGTGCGCGGGCGGGCGCCCACGAGCAGCGCGACGTTGGCGCCGTCGAAGCCCTGGTTCGGGTCGTCGAAGATGTCGATGCCCTTGAGCAGCGGGAAGGCGCAGTCGTCGAGCTCCATGGCGGTGCCCTCGGCGGCCTTCATGCCCTGGGGGATCTCCAGAAGACGGAGCTTGACCGGCACGTCCGCGCCGAGCAGGTGACCGGAGGCGATGCGGAAGAGCAGCGCGTAGCCGATCTGGCCGGCGGCGCCGGTGACGGTGACATTCACAGGAGTGCGGGTCATGGCCTTCTCCGTTAGACAGCTGGCGGTGGGGCGTCCCTGCCCCATGTGCTGGAGGACGCCGCTCCCCTGTAAATCTTGACGTGAAGAGACATCCGCGGTCAGGCTATCCGACCCGGCAGCGGGCTGACCCCCGGGTCCCTGTGGTGCATGGCACACGGACCCCGCCGTTTCGAAGGCGAAGCCGGTTCCAGGACCCCCGTTCGGCCCCCGTTCCGCCTACTCGACCAGGAAGATCCGGCCCGTCTGGTGGCCCTCGATCGACTTGACGTACGCGTTCGCCGCGCGGGAGACCGGCACCGGGTCGAATCCCGCGAACGTGTCCCCGTACACATCGAGGGACTCTTCGAAGACGGTGGGGCTGACGGCGTTGATGCGCTGGCGGCCGGGCAGTTCGATGGCCGCGGCGCGCACGAAGGCCTCGACGGCCCCGTTGGCGAGGGCGGCCACCGCGCCGGTGAGCAGGGGCTCGCGGGCCAGGATGCCGGTGACCAGCGTGTAGGAGGCCTGGCCGGGCAGGTGCGCGAGGCCCTGGCGGACCAGCTCGATCTGGCTGACGACCTTTCCTTCGAGGCCGCTGCGGATGTCGTCCGTGCCCAACTCGCCCAGGCGCCGCCACGGCACGCTGCCGGCCGCGCTCGCCACCGCGTCGATCTCGCCCACCCGTTCGGCCACTTGGGCGTACATGGCCCGGACGGACGCCGGGTCGGTGATGTCCACGGGGACGTCGGCGCCCTTGCGGGAGGCGGTGACGACCTGGTGACCGCGCTCGCGCAGGGCCGCGTGGACCGCCCTGCCGAGGGTGCCGTTCGCTCCGACCAGGAGGACCTTCTGCTTCGCGTTCACGGGCCGAGCATCACCCCGCGCCGACTCACCCCGGCCGGCGCCGCGCTGGCGGCCGCCTGCGAGCCGGTGCTGACCGCACTGGAACGGGCCGAAGGAGCGGTGCGGGCCCTCGACGCGGAGCCCGGCGGCGAGCTGGCCGTCGGCTGCGCCCCGAGCGCGCTGGCCACCGTGGCCGCGCCGCTCGTGGCCGAGCTCGCCGTACGCCACCCCCGGCTGCGGCCGCGCATCGTGCAGGCCGACCCGGAGGAGGCCGTGCCGCAGCTCCGCGCGCGCCGCCTGGACCTGGCGGTGACCTACGCGTACCCGCTGCTCGGCGCCCCGCCCGCGCCCGGGACCACCACGGTGCCGCTGTTCGAGGACCCGCTGTGCCTGGCGCTGCCGCAGGCCCTGGTCCCCGCCTACGAGCGGGACGGGCTCGCCGCGCTGCGGGAGGCCGACTGGGTCTCGGCCCCGGCTCCGAGCAGCTGCCGCGAGATGCTGCTCCACGCCTGCCGGAACGCCGGGTTCACCCCGCGCGTCGCGCACGAGTGCGGGGACCTGCGGGCGGGGCTGTGGCTCGTGGCGACCGGGCGGGCGGTGTCGATCCTGCCGAGGCTGCTGTGCGACGCCCCGCCGCCCGGCGCCGCCGTACGGGAGCTGCCGGGCCCGGGGCGGACGCTGGACGTGCAGGTCCGGGCGGGCACGGAGACCCAGCCGGCCGTCGCGGCCGCACCTCACGGAGCTGACCGCACCCGCGGCGCCCACCCCACTCACCCCCCGGTGAAACGGATCACCGCACCGTGAAGCGGACCGCGCTCTCCAGGAACGGGATCTCCAGCAGCGGCTTGGGCTCGATCACCAGCGCGAGCAGGGTGATCGCCACGCCCAGCAGCCCGTACGTGATCATGTCCGTGAAGCGGGAGCGCACCGCGAGCATCCCCACCGAGGGCAGCACGCGGCGCATCACCGAGGCGGCGATCAGGGCCACGCCGATCGCCAGACAGCCGATCTTCGGGTGCCCCAGGGCGGTGGCCAGCAGCCCGGCCGCGGTCGCGGTGAGCACGCTGAGCATGGGCCACTGACGGGCGGGGGTGGACACGGCCCCCGGGACGGCGCGGCCGCTGCCCTCGGGGCGGGCGGTGTCCCGGGTGACGGACGGGAAGCGGCGGGACCGGCGCGCCTCGTCCGCGGGCGCGCCGACCGTGCCGGCCGCTCCCGCGGTGACGGGCGTGACGGGCGCACCGGAGGCGACGGGCGTGCCGTTCGCCCCGGGCGCGCCGCCGCCGGCCGCGCGCCCGGCATCCCCTTCAGCCTGCACTGCTGCTCCGTTCCGCCGCCTCGACGACGTTGACGAGCAGCTGGGCCCGGGTCATCGGGCCGACTCCGCCCGGGTTCGGGGAGATCCACGCGGCCACCTCGGCCACGCCGGGGTGCACGTCGCCGACGATCTTCCCGCCCTGGTCGCGGCTGACGCCCACGTCGAGCACGGCCGCGCCCGGCTTCACGTCCTCCGGTTTGACCAGGTGCGGAACACCGGCCGCGGCGACGATGATGTCCGCCTGGCGCAGCAGCCCGGAGAGGTCGCGGGTACCGGTGTGGCAGAGCGTCACGGTGGCGTTCTCGGACTTGCGGGTGAGCAGCAGGCCGATGGAGCGCCCCACGGTGATCCCGCGGCCGAGGACGACGACGTGCGCGCCGTTGATGCCGACGCCGTGGTGGCGCAGCAGTTCGACGATCCCGTAGGGGGTGCAGGGCAGCGGGCCCGGCTCGTTCAGCACCAGCCGGCCGAGGGACATGGGGTGCAGGCCGTCGGCGTCCTTCAGCGGATCCATCAGCTCCAGGACCCGGTTGGTGTCGATGCCCTTGGGGAGCGGGAGTTGGACGATGTAGCCCGTGCACTCCGGGTTGGCGTTGAGCTCCCGCACGACAGCCTCGATGTCCTCCTGGGAGGCCGTCGCGGGCAGTTCGCGCTGGATGGAGGCGATGCCGACCTCGGCGCAGTCCTTGTGCTTGCCGTTGACGTACCAGCGGCTGCCCGGATCGTCACCGACCAGGAGGGTGCCGAGGCCGGGGGTGATGCCCCGGGCCTTCAGGGCCGCCACGCGGGCGGTCAGTTCGGACTTGATCGCGGCGGCGGTGGCCTTGCCATCGAGAATCTGGGCGGTCATGCCCCCATCCTCCCGGATGAGGTGGCCCCGGTTCCAGTCAAGGCGCTCACAGGTGTGCAGGGTTCATTGCACTTGCACAACAAGTCACCGACCGCACCGTAACGAACTGGACAAGCCCTGGCCGCCGGACGACGATGAAACGACTGAGTGCCGCGGGCAGTGCCGGGGGGCGGACCGCACCGTGCAGGATTCCTCCGCGCTCATTGCCGTGCGTCCCCGCACTTCCACGGAGGAACACCCCAAGATGAGCTTCGGCGACCCGCACAATCCGTACGGACAGCAGCCTCCCCAGGCCCCGCAGGGCCAGCCCGGCTACGGCTACCCGCAGCAGGCCCCGCAGGGCACCCCGCCGCAGGGCGGCTACGCCTACCCGCAGCAGGCACCGCAGGCCTACCCGGGCGGTCCCGTCGGATACCCGGGCGCTCCGGTCCACGAGATGCCGGGCGGTGCGAAGGCGGCCCGCGTCATCCTCTTCATCATCGGCGGCCTGCAGGTCCTGGGCGGCCTGTTCTTCATCATCGGCGGCGCCGTGTTCGCCGCGGCCCTCTCGGACTCCAGCTACTCCAGCTCCTCCACGGAGGACGTGGGGGCCATCGCCGGCACCGTGGGCGTCGTCATCGGCCTGTTCTTCATCGGCCTGGCCCTGTGGCCCATCCTGACCGCGGCCAAGATGGCCAAGGGCCGCGGCGGCGTCCGCGTCTCCGGCATCGTCTACGGATCGCTGCAGGTCCTCTTCGCCGGTCTCGGGCTGCTGGGGAACATGATCGCGCTCAGTGCCGACGAGCACACCCCTGCCGGCCTCACCGTGATCTCCGCGCTGCCGTCCCTGGTCTCCCTCGGCCTCGGCCTCACGGTGATCGTGGGCCTCGCGAAGGCGGGCGACTACTTCCGGCGCCCCCAGTACTGAGCCCCTCCCGTACGCACACGGCGAAGGCCGCGTCCCGCAGTGCGGGACGCGGCCTTCGCCGTCAGCGGGTACCGGTGATCAGTGGAAGAAGTGCCGGGTGCCGGTGAAGTACATGGTCACGCCGGCCTTCTGCGCGGCCTCGACGACCAGTTCGTCACGGACCGAACCGCCCGGCTGGACCACGGCCTTGATGCCCGCCGCCGTCAGGATCTCCAGCCCGTCCGGGAAGGGGAAGAAGGCGTCGGACGCGGCGTACGAGCCCTGCGCGCGCTCGGCGCCCGCCCGCTCGACGGCGAGCTTCGCCGAGTCGACGCGGTTGACCTGGCCCATGCCGACGCCGACCGAGGCGCCGTCCTTGGCGAGCAGGATCGCGTTGGACTTGACGGCCCGGCAGGCCTTCCACGCGAAGGCCAGCTCGGCGAGCTCGGCCTCGGAGAGGGCGTCGCCGGTGGCGAGGGTCCAGTTGGCCGGGTCGTCGCCCTCGGCCTGGAAGACGTCCGACTGCTGGAGCAGCGTGCCGCCCGAGATCGGCTTGAGGTCGCCCGGCTGGTGCGGGGTGCCGTCCACCTTCAGGACGCGGATGTTCTTCTTCTTGGCCAGGATCTCGACCGCGCCGTCCTCGTAGCCGGGGGCTGCGATGACCTCGGTGAAGATCTCGGCGACCTGCTCGGCGAGCTCGACGGTCACCGGGCGGTTGACGGCGATGACGCCGCCGAAGGCCGACAGCGGGTCGCAGGCGTGCGCCTTGCGGTGGGCGGCGGCGACGTCATCGCCGACCGCGATGCCGCACGGGTTGGCGTGCTTGATGATCGCGACGCAGGGCTCGTCGTGGTCGTAGGCGGCGCGGCGCGCGGCCTCGGTGTCCACGTAGTTGTTGAAGGACATCTCCTTGCCGTGCAGCTGCTCGGCATTGGCGAGCCCGCCCGGCTGCCCGTCGGTGTAGAGCGCGGCGGCCTGGTGCGGGTTCTCGCCGTAGCGCAGGGTCGACTTGCGCTCCCAGGCGCCCGCGAGGAACTCCGGCAGGACCGCCTCCGGCTCCGGCGCGTACGCGTTCGTGAACCAGGAGGCCACGGCCACGTCGTAGGCGGCGGTGTGCTGGAAGGCCTCGGCCGCCAGCCGCTTGCGGGCGGTGAGGTCGAAGCCGCCGCCCTGGGCCGCGGCGATGACGTCGGTGTACCGCGCGGGGCTGGTGACGACGGCGACCGACGGGTGGTTCTTGGCGGCGGCGCGGACCATCGACGGGCCGCCGATGTCGATCTGCTCGACGCACTCGTCGGGAGTGGCACCCGACTGGACGGTGGCCAGGAACGGGTACAGGTTGACGACCACGAGGTCGAAGGGTTCGACGCCCAGCTCGGCGAGCTGGTTGCGGTGGTCCTCCAGGCGCAGGTCGGCGAGGATGCCGGCGTGCACGCGCGGGTGCAGGGTCTTGACGCGGCCGTCGAGGCACTCGGGGAAGCCGGTCAGCTCCTCGACCTTGGTGACGGGCACCCCGGCCGCAGCGATCTTCGAGGCGGTGGAGCCGGTGGAGACGAGCGCGACGCCGGCCTCGTGCAGCCCGCGGGCCAGCTCTTCCAGTCCCGTCTTGTCGTAGACGCTGATGAGCGCACGCCGGATCGGCCGCCGGTTCGTGGTCGGGTCGTTGCTCGCTGCGGTGTCTGCGGCGGTCACTGGATTGTTACCTTTCGTCCCTCAATGCGGTAGCCGTGCCGGGCCAGGCGCCCCACGACATCGACGAGCAGCTGGCGCTCGACTTCCTTGATGCGCTCATGGAGAGCGGCTTCGTCGTCCTCGTCCCGGACCTCGACCACACCCTGGGCGATGATCGGACCGGTGTCCACGCCGCTGTCCACGAAGTGGACCGTGCAGCCGGTGACCTTCGCGCCGTAGGCGAGCGCGTCCCGTACGCCGTGCGCACCGGGGAAGGCGGGGAGGAGGGCGGGGTGGGTGTTGATGAACCGGCCGCCGAAGCGGTCGATGAACTCCTTGCCCACGATCTTCATGAACCCGGCCGACACGACGAGGTCCGGCGCGTGGGCGTCGGTCGCCTCCGTCAGGGCGACGTCCCACTCCGCACGGCTCGCGTAGTCCTTCACCGGGCAGACGAAGGTGGGGATCCCGGCCTTCTCCGCCCGCTCCAGGCCGGCGATGCCCTTGCGGTCGGCCCCCACGGCGACGACTTCGGCACCGAAGCCCTCGGATCCGCCGGGGTGGGCGTCGATGGCGTCGAGCAGGGCCTGGAGGTTGGTGCCGGAGCCGGAGACCAGCACGACCAGGCGGGAGGCGGCCATGGGAGGCCCTTTCTCGCGGGAATTGCGGTGTTCGTCTTTGTGTGGTCATACAAAACTTCGGGGTACCGATATACGGGGAACCATACGAAGCCACCGACCGCCTGCAACGATACCGGCACACCGGACGGCCCCCGAGGGACGGGGGGACGGCCGGGCGGTAGCGTCTGGCGTACAAGCCGCAAACTGGCCTCACCTCGCCACGACGTCGCCTCGACGTCCATGACACAGGGGAAGAAACACACCCGATGCCGGACCGCCGTCAGCCCGACTCCCCCACCGACGACAACCCCTTCGCGGCTCCGCCGGAAGGCCGGCCCGACCAGCCGTGGCAGCCGCGCGGCGGTGGTGACGGCGGGAACGGGGAGGACCCGGGGGATTCCGACGGCCGCCGGGGCCCGGCGCGCTGGGACCCGACCGACCCGATCCAGCGCCGTGCCCGCTACGCGCTGCTGGCCGGCATGTGGGGCTTCTTCTTCGGGATCTTCGGCATCCCGTCGGTGGGCCTGCTGCTGGGCGCGCTCGCCCTGTACTGGGGAATCAGCGCCCTCCGCGGCAAGCCCGCGGCGGCGGCCGCCCCGGGCGCCCCCACCGGCCTGGACGCCCTCGGCCCGGCGGCCCGCCCCCAGCGCACGGCGGCGGTGAGCGGCCTGGTCACGGCCTCCCTGGCGATCCTGCTGGCGATGAGCTCGTACGGCCTGCAGCTCGCGTACAAGGACTTCTACGTCTGCCGCGACGACGCCCTCACGAAGTCGGCGGAACTCCAGTGCAACACCCTCCTCCCGGACAACGTGGTGGGCGACGTCCTGAAGGTCCGCCAGTAACCTCGCCGGCCGATCCAGCCCGGTCCACCACAATCGGGCCCGGCCACACCATCCAGCCCCGCCGCACCATCCGGCCCCGCCGGCGTTTGAGGCGCGGGGCCCGGAGCGGAGCCCCGATTCCCTCGGCCCCGCCGCACCATCCGTTCCAGGCGCGGGGGCGTGGGCTGCACCCCGACTTCAGCCCCGCCGCACCACCCAGGCCCGTCGGCGTCTGAGGCAGGGGGGCGTGGGGCGGAGCCCCGATTCCCTCGGCCCCGCCGCACCCATCCAGCCCCGCCGGCGTCTGAGGCGCGGGGGTCCGGGGCGGAGCCCCGATTTCAGCCCCGCCGGCGTTTGAGGCGCGGGGGTGTGGGGGCGGAGCCCCCGCCGGCCGCGCCGCACCGGGCCTAGACGGGCGGCTTCCGCCGGGCGAGGACCCGCGCCCCCAGAACCGGCGGAGCCAACGGCGGAGCCGGATCCACCACCGAGCCGACCGGTTTCGCCGCCATCAGGATCGGCGTCAGATCCAGCCCGCGCCCCGACACGACGGTCACCGCCCGAGGCGCCCGCGCAACAGGAGCCTCAGCACCGGCCGGAGCCGAGGCGGCCGAGGGAGCCGAGGGAGCCAAAGGAGCCAAAGGAGCCGAGGGAGCCGAGGGAACCGCCGGAGGCTCCGGCGGGGACGCCACCGCCCCGATCTCCGGAATCAGCACCCCCGCCGCCCTCCTCATCGCCGCCCACCGAACCTCCCGTACGCCACTGTCGTGCCACCGGTCGTCCACCATCTCGTCCACGTCCAGCGCGGACAGCGCGTCGAGCGCGGCCAGCCCCCTGGCCGGCCGGTTCCGCCACGCATGCACCGCCACCGCCCCCGGCACCGCCAGCAGCAGCGTCCACGCGCAGGCCGCCGCCCCGGTGGCCCACCACACCGGCCCGAAGTCGGACAGCCGCCGCGAGCCCAGCGGCCCCGCCGAGGCCGCCGCGAGCCCGGTCATCACCAGCCCGCAGACCACCGCCCCGAGCGCCGCCGTGAGCGCGGTCTCCCCGTACGAGACCTCGCGCGCCCGGCGGACCGCGAACCAGCCCACCGCCAGCCCGGCGACCACCGGCACTCCGACGACCGCCCAGGTCAGCGGGGTCCCGGGCCCCTCGGGCGGGAGCGCCGCCAGCAGCGGGAACCGCGGCAGACCGGGCTGGCCCGCGAAGCCGAGCGGCGTGGCGGTGGCATCGGCGCCGAGGGCGAAGCCGGGCCCGAGGGCGTAGGCGGCGCCCCAGACGGTGGCGTTCGGCATCAGCGCGAGTGCGAGCAGCAGGACCGCGAACCGGCCCGACCACACCTCGGTCAGCGACAGGAACGAGGTCTGGACCTCGGCACCGTGCCAGGCGAGCGAGGCGCCGACGAGCAGCGCGCCGCCGCCCAGCAGGACCAGTGCCCCGCCCACCCCGGCCCGCACCGCCAGCGCGTACCGGGGGCGCCCGACGGCTCTCCGCACGCCCCCTGGCAGCCAGGACGGCAGCGGACCGAGCGGACGCCCCCTGGCC
>NZ_JARAYQ010000083.1:0-31215 GCF_033794505.1 Streptomyces sp. MB09-01
CGCCCTGATCGAGGACATGCGCACCGAACTGGGCCGCTCCCGGACCAAGCCCGGCCGGATCGGCGGGCGGGGCGCAGGCCCCGCCGGCGCCCCCGGCACCGCCTTCGACTCCGTCGGACGCATCGGGCCCGCCCTCGTCCGCGGCCCCGCCTACGGCCTCGCCACGGCCTTGGGCCTCGGCGCAGCCTTCGGCGCCGGCACCGCCCGCGGCTCCGTCGACCTCCTCGACCCCGTCTACGGCTCCGGGTCCGCCTTCGTCCTCGGGTCCGCCTGCGGCTCCGGCACCGCCCATGGACCCCGGCCCGCTCGCGCCCCCGGCTCCGGCTGCGACTCCGCCCACACCCCCGCCCCCGGCAGGTTTCGGCGTGCCGCGGGATCCTCGTGCGGGTGGGGCCACCGGGTACGCGCTCGGGGGTGTCGAGGTGCCGCCCGTGGCCGGGCCCGAGCTGCCGGTCCGGCGTGCGCACGCGCCGCGCCGGGCGGACCGGACCGAGGAGGTGCCGCAGCCCGCGCCCGTACCTGGACCCGTACCCGCAGCGGACGCCCCGGCGGGGCGGCGGCCCGAGGTGCACCACCTCGGCGACCGGGCACCCACCTACGCCGCCGAACCGGGCGCGCTCCCGCCCGCCGACCCGGCCGCCCTCGAGGGGCTGATCCCGGACACCGTGCTGGAGGGGGCCCGCTACGGCACCCACACCCTGCGCGCCGCCTCCCTGCGCGGGGACTCCGCCCGCTTCCGCGGCGAGGCCCGCCGGGACTTCCTGCTCACCGCCCGCTTCGGCGGCGGGGACGACGCCCTGGTGCTGGTGGCCCTGGCCGGCGGGGACCGGGCCGCGCCCGGGGCCGCGGAGGCCGCCGCCGAGCTGTGCCGCACGGTCGCGGCGGCCGTCGGGCGGAGCCAGGGCCGCCTCGCCGATGACATCCGCGCCGGGCGCCGCGACGCCCTGCGCTCGGGCCTCCAGCGGCTTACCGACCGGGGCTACGGCCGGCTCCGGGCCCGCGCCGCCGAGCTGGGGCTCCCCGAGGCGGCGTACACCGCCGGGCTGCGCGGCCTGCTGCTCCCCGTGGACCCCGAGTGCCGCACGCGGGTCTGCTTCGGCGCGGGCGCCGGCGGGCTGTTCCGGCTCCGTTCGGGCCAGTGGCAGGACCTGGAACCCGCCGGGCAGGCCGAGGACACCGAGGGAGGCTTCCGGTTCCGCGCGGCCGTCGCCCGCCCGGGTGACACCCTGCTGCTGTGCTCCGGCGGCCTGGCGGAGCCCATGCGGGAGGAGGCCGCCCTCACGGCGGAGCTCGCCGCCCGCTGGAGCGAGGGGGAACCGCCGGGCCTGGCCGCCTTCCTCGCGGACATCCAGCTCCGCCTCAAGGGGTACGCCGACGACCGCACGGCCGCCGCGGTCTGGGAGGCGTAACCGGCGCGCACATGGCTGGATGGGAGGCACGCGTGTCGGAGAGACCGGACCGGAGACCGGGAAGGGTGCCCCCCTCATGGCCAAGCAGAACGTGGCGGAGCAGTTCGTCGACATCCTCGTGCGCGCCGGCGTGCGGCGGATGTACGGAGTCGTCGGCGACAGCCTCAACCCCATCGTGGACGCGATCCGCCGGACGGGTGACATCGACTGGATCCAGGTGCGCCACGAGGAGACGGCGGCCTTCGCGGCGGGCGCCGAGGCCCAGATCACCGGCCGCCTCGCCGCCTGCGCGGGCTCCTGCGGCCCGGGGAACCTGCACCTGATCAACGGGCTGTACGACGCCCAGCGTTCGATGGCGCCGGTGCTCGCCCTCGCCTCGCACATCCCCTCCAGCGAGATCGGCCTCGGCTACTTCCAGGAGACCCATCCCGACCAGCTCTTCCGCGAGTGCAGCCACTACAGCGAGCTGATCTCGAACCCCGCGCAGATGCCCCGGCTGCTCCAGACCGCCGTGCAGCACGCCATCGGCCGCAGCGGCGTCAGCGTCGTCGCCCTGCCCGGGGACGTCGCCGCCCGGCCCGCCCCGGAGAAGGCGGTGGAGCACGCGCTCGTCACCGCCCGCCCCACGGTGCGGCCCGGCGACGGCGAGATCGAGAAGCTGGTCCGGCTCGTCGACGAGGCGGACAAGGTCACGCTCTTCTGCGGCAGCGGCACCGCGGGTGCGCACGCCGAGGTGATGGAGTTCGCCGGCCGGGTCAAGGCGCCCGTGGGGCACGCCCTGCGCGGCAAGGAGTGGATCCAGTACGAGAACCCGTACGACGTCGGCATGAGCGGGCTGCTGGGCTACGGCGCGGCCTACGAGGCCACCCACGAGTGCGACCTGCTGGTCCTGCTCGGCACGGACTTCCCGTACAACGCCTTCCTCCCCGACGACGTGAAGATCGTCCAGGTGGACATCCGGCCCGAACACCTGGGCCGCCGCTCCAAGTTGGACCTCGCGGTCTGGGGAGACGTGCGGGAGACCCTGCGCGCGCTGAACGCGAGGGTGAAGACCAAGACGGACCGCCGCTTCCTGGACCGGATGCTGAAGAAGCACGCGGACGCCCTGGAAGGAGTGGTGAAGGCCTACACGCGCAAGGTCGAGAAGCACACCCCGATCCACCCCGAGTACGTGGCCGCGGTTCTCGACGAACTGGCCCACGAGGACGCCGTTTTCACCGTCGACACCGGCATGTGCAATGTGTGGGCGGCGCGCTATCTTTCCCCGAACGGCAAACGGCGCATCATCGGCTCCTTCAGCCACGGCTCCATGGCCAACGCCCTCCCGCAGGCCATCGGCGCACAGTTCACCGACCGGAACCGTCAAGTGGTGTCGATGTCGGGTGACGGCGGTTTCTCGATGCTGATGGGAGATTTCCTCACCCTGGTGCAGTACGACCTCCCCGTCAAAGTGGTCCTCTTCAACAACTCATCCCTCGGAATGGTCGAGTTGGAGATGCTGGTTTCCGGCCTGCCCTCCTACGGGACGACAAACAAGAACCCGGACTTCGCCGCGATCGCCCGCGCGGCGGGGGCCTACGGGGTCCGCGTCGAGAAGCCCAAGCAGCTCACAGGGGCTTTGAAGGACGCCTTCCGGCACAAGGGACCCGCCCTGGTGGACGTGGTGACGGACCCCAACGCCCTGTCGATCCCACCGAGGATCAGCGCCGAGATGGTGACCGGATTCGCACTGTCGGCCAGCAAGATCGTGTTGGACGGCGGGGTGGGCCGCATGATCCAGATGGCTCGATCCAACCTGCGCAACGTGCCCCGCCCGTAAGCCCGCAGGAGTGCGGACCCCCCCGGGGGGCATGCATCCCGTAGACCTGTTCGAGAGCGTGGACGCGGGGAGGGGCATCGCCGTGCGGGTGGGGGCGAAGACCGGGAAGCTGTGGCGGAGAGGAAGGCCGGTGCCGCGCGAACCGTCCGCCGGCAAGGACGGGGGAGCGGTGGACATGCTGCGGATCACGCGGAGCGTGCGCCGGGCCGACCTGAAGGCGGTGGGCGAAGTCCGTCGGGCCCTGAGGGAGTTGATGCGCCACCGTTGCCGCACCGATGCGGCCGAGGTGGCCGAGCTGCTGATCACCGAGCTCGTCACCAACGCCCTCGTCCACACCGACCGGGGCGCGGAGGTGTCCGCGAGTCTCGCCGCCGAACGGTTACGGGTGGAGGTCCGGGACTACGCCGCACGCAGGCCCCGGCCGTACGTACCGACCGCCGACGACGGTACGCACGGCCGGGGACTCGTGCTGGTGCAGGCGCTCGCCGACGACTGGGGCGTGGACGCGCTGGCCCTGGGCAGCGGCAAGGTGGTGTGGTTCGAGCTGGACGGGCGCCACGACGCGCCGTACGAGGGAGAGCCCGCCTGAGCGGGCGGGCCCTCCGGGTTCCCCGATCGGGACCGGTCAGCCGAACTGCTGCTCCAGGTCCTTCAGTTTGCGCTCCAGCGAGTCCAGCCGGGGAATGGTCTGGGTGTCGTCCTCGGCGGTGAGGTCCACCGTCCGGGTGCCGGTCACCTCAAGGGATTCGGTTCCGTTCACGGCCTGCAGGGAGGGCCGGCGGCGCGAGGGCAGTTGTCCCGTTTCCGGTATGGCCGGCTCCGCGCCGACCGGCGCGGAGCCCGCTCCCTGCGTCAGTTCGGGCAGCTCGACCTGACGGCCGCGGGCGCGGCCGAAGGCCCGGTGCTGGCGGCCGAGCGCCCTGATGTGCGCGCGGTCCAGACGGTGCTGCTCCCGCCTTCGGTGCCGGTCCTGCTCCTTCTCCTTCTTGTCCTCGCGCACCTCGTCCACGGCCTCGTCGAGGGTGCGGACCCCCTCCAGCAGCATGAGCGACCAGGCGCCGAAGGTCTCCCGGGGCGCGCGCAGCCAGCGCACCATCCGGATCTGCGGCAACGGCCTCGGGATCAGGCCCTGTTCGCGCAGCGCCGCCCGGCGGGTCTGCTTGAGGGCGCGGTCGAAGAGCACGGCCGCCGAGAGCGACATCCCGGCGAAGAACTGCGGGGCCCCGTCGTGGCCCAGACCTCGCGGGGCGTGCACCCAGTTGAACCACGCGGCCGCGCCCGCGAACAGCCAGACCAGCATGCGCGAACCGAGGGCCGCGTCGCCGTGGCTGGCCTCGCGGACGGCGAGTACCGAGCAGAACATGGCGGCGCCGTCGAGGCCGAAGGGAACCAGGTACTCCCAGCCCCCGGAGAGGTTGAGGTTCTGCCGGCCGAAGCCGACCAGGCCGTGGAAGGAGAGCGCGGCGGCGACGGCCGCGCAGCAGAAGAGCAGGACGTACGAGGCCGTCCCGTAGACGGCTTCCTTGCGCCGCCGCCGCTCCTCGCTGCGCTCCCAGCTGTCCTCGGCCGCGGCCTTCTCGCTCTCGCGCTTGCCACGGGCCAGTACCGCAACTGCCGCAAGTACGCCCAGGATCAGCAGGCTGCCGGGCAGCAGCCAGTCCAGCGATATGTCGGTCAGTCTCATGCGGATGTCCCTTGCCTCGCGTGTGCGTCCATGCGGCTCTGCGGCTTTCCGGGCGCCATAGTGGCGTAGCCGGCGAGCCGTGCACGCGGGTTTCGGGGCAAGTGGACGCCATCGGGGGGCGGGGCCCGCCGGATAGGGTGTTGTAGCTCGAACTGACGACCGTGCGAACCGAGTTGCGTTCGATTACGGCCACCCCTACGGGTGGGTTAGGGGCGTGATCACGCTCAGTAGTCGACGGTGTCGGCCGTGAGCCGGGCGACGCGGTCCGCGTCGCAGGTCCGGGGGCACGTGACACAGGTGTCCTCGGGCCGGATCGTGTAGAAGAAGCAGCAGCTGGCCCGGTCCCGGGTGGGCAGCCCGCGGCCGTCGGGACCCGCGAGCGTACGGAATCCCGCGCCCCCGGTGTACGGGGCGGTGGAGCCGGGCAGCAGCGCCTCCAGCTCGGCCATCGCCCGGCGCTCCTCGCCGAGCAGGTCGCCGACGTACCAGAGGCTCTCGACGACCTCGTCGGTCACCATGCCCCACAGGGCGCGGCGGCCGCGCCGCATGCGCGGGCCGAAACCTTCCAGCACGGGCCCGAGGTGCTGGGCCACCGCAGCCCGCACCTCGCCGCGCAGCGCCTCCTCGTCGGGCACGACACGGGCCCCGGGGAGAACGGCCGCCGGATCGTCCGGCAGGCAGGCGAACTCCTCGACGCGCAGGGCCATCCGGCCGAGGGTCCGGTGGAAGGCCACCCCGGCCACCGGGAGGTACGGGACCCGCCGGTGCAGGAACCACGGGAGGGTGATCAGCAGGCAGGCCGGCCACGCGTACCGGTGCAGCCCGAAGCTCGCGATCACGTCGGGGCGGGCCTGGGTCCCGTAGTCCCTCAGCACCTGGGCGTTGTCCCAGGCGAGGAAGGCGTCCAGGGCCGGTCCGCCCGCCGCGAGCTCGTCCGCGCCGACCCATCCCACACCGCGAGGGACGGGTTCGTGCGCAGCTCGCTCGTCGACCCGCAGTCCGCCGTAGACCTCTGCCAGGCGTGCGTACGCGTCCGCCACCGGAGAGCCGGCCGGGGCGTGCGGGACGTGCAGGGCAGGGGTCACGACAGTGACGGCCATGGGGTGGACCACCGAATCGCACGATCGTTGACAGGTTAGCCTTACCTTACCCGATCTCGGCGAGGCCGTATCCTCAGGTCAGGTCGGGACCCGGAGGAGGACCGAGTGCACGACACGGACCGAGCCCGGATACAGGCACAGAAGACACGGAAGGTACTGCGCCATTCGGTGCGCGGGCAGATTCTCGACGCCCTGCGCGCGGCGCTGATCGACGGCGAGCTGGCGCCCGGGGAGATCTACTCGGGCCCCGCCCTCGGAGAACGCTTCGGGGTCTCCGCGACCCCTGTGCGCGAGGCGATGCAGCAGCTGGCGGTCGAGGGGGCGGTGGAATGCCTGCCGAACCGGGGCTTCCGCGTCCTGTCGCGCACCCCTCGACAGCTGGCCGAGCTGGCCGAGGTCCGGGCGCTGCTCGAGGTCCCCGTCATGCTCCGGCTGGCCCGTACGGTGCCCGCGGAGACCTGGGAGGCCCTGCGCCCGGAGGCCGCCGCCACGGCGGAGGCGGCCGCGGCGGGCGACCTGCCGGGCTACGCGGAGGCGGACCGGTCCTTCCACCGGGCCGTGCTGAGGCTGGCGGGCAATGCGCAGCTGGTGCAGGTGGCGGAGGAGCTCCACCGGCGGGCGCAGTGGCCCCTGCCGGGCGCTCCGCGGATTCGGCGGGCGGACCTTGTCGCCGACGCGGCGGAGCATTCGGCGCTGCTGGAGGCGCTGATCGCCCGCGACCTCCCGGTGGTCGAGTCCCTCGTCCGCGAACACTTCGCCGGCTCCTGACCCCGGGGCTCCGCCCCGGCCCCCTGACGGCGCTCCGCGCCCGCGCCTCAGCGCCGGCGGGGCTGGATGGGGCCGGCGTCGGACTGCACGTGCGCGCGGGGCCGGATTGCGCGGAGCGCGAATTCAGCCCCTTCCGGCGTTCGAGGAGCGGGGTACGGGGCGGAGCCCCGGTTCTTTCAGCCGCGCCGTGCGGGCAGGGAAGCTACGCCGCAGGCGAAGGGGCCGGGGCCGGGGCCGGCTGGAGTTGGTCCGCCAGCCAGGTGGGGATGCCGCCCAGGAGGTGGAACAGGCGGCGGGCCTCCGCGCGCAGGCGGGCGGCCTCCGGTTCCGGCTCGGCCTCGGCCAGCGCGGCCAGCGCGGGCGCCGTGCCGATCAGGAAGCCCAGGTCCTCCCGGATCCGCAGGGACTCCGCGAACCCCTTGCGGGCCTCGGCCACCTCGCCGTCCCGCAGGGAGAGCGCGGCCAGGTGCCGCCACGTGAAGGACAGCAGCAGGGTGTCCCCGTGTGCCTCCGCGCCCGCGTGCGCCCGGCGGTACGCCGGCCGGGCCGACTCCGGGGCGTCCGCCAGGTGCTCGGCCACCAGGCCTCGGCGGAAGTCCAGCAGCGGGCGGGTCCGGGAGCCCGGGGACAACAGGGCCGCCGCCCGGCCCAGCGCGGAGCGGGCCTCGTCCGCCCGGTCGCGCACGCCGAGCACGGTGGCGGCGTACGCCAGCTGGCCCCGCTCGCACGCGGCCGCGCCCCGGTCGTCGTCGTCCTGCGCCACCGCCTCGGCGACCCGCAGCGCGTCCTCGGCCTCGGCCCAGCCCTGGCCGGTGAACAGGCACCGCTCGACCAGCAGCGCGGTGCGCTGGACCGCGGCACCCGCATCGGCGAGGTGCGGCGTCAGCAGCGCCGCCGCATCGGTCCAACAGCCGCGCGAGCGCAGCCGCCATATCGCCCGCTGGAGGGGGTCGTCCCCTCCGGTTGTTCCGGCACCCGACATGGCGGTATCCGCCACATTGCCCTCCCCAAAGCAACCAAGCAGCACATCGTTGAGCCCTGGGGCGAAATGAGAGCACGGATCGGCGGCATCGGCCAAGGGGTCGGGTGAACTCTTTCACAAAGTCCGGACGGATCATCAGCCGTCCCGCAGGTCGGACTCCTCCGGCTGCGGGACGGATCTTCTCAGCTCATGCGCAGCGCCAGGAAGAAGTCGAGCTTGTCCTCCAGCCGGGACAGGTCACGCGCCGTCAACTGCTCGATGCGCCCGACCCGGTAGCGCAGCGTGTTGACGTGCAGGTGCAGTCGCGTCGCGCAGCGGGTCCACGAACCGTCGCAGTCCAGGAAGGCCTCCAGGGTCGGGATGAGCTCCGCGCGGTGGCGCCGGTCGTAGTCCCGCAGCGGGTCCAGCAGCCGGGCCGTGAAGGCGCGGCGGACGTCGTCCGGGACGAACGGCAGCAGCAGCACGTGAGAGGCCAGCTCGTGGTGGCCGGCCGCGCAGACCCGGCCGGGACGCGCCGCGGCCACCCGGCGGGCGTGCCGGGCCTCCTCCAGCGCCCCGCGCAGCCCCTCGGCGGAGTGCACGGCCGCGCTGACGCCCAGCGTGAGCCGGCCGTCGTCGGCCAGACCGGCCGCCAGGGGGTCCCGTACGGCCGAGAGCAGCTCGTCGGCGTGCAGGGCCGAGTCCGGGCCCTTGTCCTCCCCGGCGTCCCCGGACAGCGAGGGCAGCGGCACGAGCGCGATGGCCTCGTCACCCGCATGGGCCACCGCGATCCGGTCGGAGGGCTCCGGCCCCGAGACCGACGGGTCGACGAGGATCTCCTCCAGCAGCGACTGGGCAACCGGGCCGCCGGGGATGTCCCCGCCCTCCCAGTCCACCCGGGCCACGACGACCTGCCAGTGCGGGGCGGCGCCCAGCCCGGGCAGCAGCACCGGGGCCGCCACCCGCAGGCGGGCGGCGATCTCGGCGGGCGCGGCACCCGTCTGGACCAGCTCCAGGATTTCCTGTGCGAGGCGGCGGCGCACCGTACGGGCCGCGTCGCGCCGGTCCCGCTCCACGGCGATCAGCTGGGTGACGCCCTGGAGCAGGTCCAGCCGCTCGGCGGGCCAGTCGCCGGCGTCCGCCTCGACGGCCAGCAGCCAGTCCGACAGCACGGTCTCGCGCACGTCCCGGGCCGCCGGGCCGGCCGCGCCGCGGCCGTGTCCCCTGATCGGGAAGAGCGAGTAGGTAATACCCTGGATGGAGATCCGGTGCGGCCCCCTACGGCCCGTCCGGACCGCCGCAAGGTGCTCGCTCGCCAGTGCTGCGCACACGCCCGGCGCCAGCGGCTCGCCCGCCCCGGCGATCTGCCGGCCCGTGGGGGACAGCACCCAGGCCCGGAGATCGAGGTCGGTGGTGAGCAGATCCAGCACCACGTCGGGTCCGCCGCCGGCCGGACCCGAGGTCATCAGACGGCGATGGCGGTCCACGACGGCCGCGAGATCACCGGCGCGCTCGCCCGAGACCTGCCGTACGACGTACTCGGTGATCGTGGCGAATGCAACGTCCTCGTTCACGGCGAACAGCGGCAGCCGGTTGCGCACGCAGGCCGAAACAAGATCGTCCGGGATGGCGCCGAGCTCCGCCTCGCCCGCCGCGAGCCCGGCGACGCCGGCGCTCGCGAGGATTCGTACGAACGGCTCGGAATCGGCTGAATTTCGTCTCCAGGCCAGGCCGGTGAGGACGAGTTCACCCCCCGAGAGGTACCGGCTGGGATCACGCAGGTCGGTCGTCATGACCCCGCGGACCGTCCGGTCGAGTTCTTCCTCGCCGCCGAGCAGCCGCAGCCCCAGCGCCTCGGTTTCCAGCAGTGCGCGCAGCCGCATGATGTCGCCGCCGATCTGTCTCGAATGTTGCCGTTGGAAATCGGGCAGGTCGTCGCATCCTGCCTTTCATACGAATCTACAAGACGAGGGAGGCCGTCAGCCAACTCCTTCATGGTTTCGGTGACTGCACCCGGGGGACAGGCGGCCGGTGTACTGAGTCCACACCGCGTTAACAGCACGTGAACGACCAGTCGAGGGCCCTTAGGCCTCCTGGCTTGAAGTGAACGACACGATGAAGAAGAAGAGAGCCGCTCATGGACTTCCTTCGCCCCGCCAGCTGGGAGGAGGCGCTCGCCGCTAAGGCCGAGTTCCCCACAGCTGTGCCGATTGCGGGTGGCACCGATGTGATGGTCGAGATCAACTTCGACCACCGTCGGCCGGAGTACCTCCTGGACCTGAACCGCATCGGTCTCCTGCGGGAGTGGGAGGTCGGCGAGGACGTGGTCCGTCTGGGCGCCTCCGTCCCGTACACGCAGATCATGGAGAACCTGCGGACGGAGCTTCCGGGTCTCGCGCTCGCCTCGCACACGGTCGCGTCCCCGCAGATCCGCAACCGCGGCGGTGTCGGCGGCAACCTCGGTTGTGCCTCGCCGGCCGGTGACTCCCACCCCGCGCTGCTCGCGGCGGGCGCCGAGGTCGAGGTGGAGTCCGTACGCGGCTCCCGCCTGATCCCGATCGACGAGTTCTACACCGGCGTGAAGCGCAACGCGCTCGCCGCCGACGAGCTCATCAAGACCATCCACGTGAAGAAGGCGGACGGTCCCCAGCAGTACTCCAAGGTCGGCTCCCGCAACGCGATGGTCATCGCGGTCTGCGCGTTCGGTCTGGCGCTGCACCCGGAGACCCGCACGGTCCGCACCGGCATCGGTTCGGCCGCGCCGACCCCGATCCGGGCGAAGGCCGCCGAGGAGTTCCTGAACGCCGCGCTCGAAGAGGGCGGCTTCTGGGAGTCCGGCAAGGTCATCACCCCGTCGATCGCCAAGCAGTTCGGTGACCTCGCCTCCGGCGCGGCCAACCCGATCGACGACGTCCGCGGCACGGCGAAGTACCGCCGTCACGCGGTTGGCATCATGGCTCGCCGCCAGCTCGTCTGGACCTGGGAGCAGTACCGCGGTACCGGCAACGGCCGCTCGCTTGAAGGGGCTGCGTAATCATGCGCGTCAATTTCACTGTCAACGGCCGTCAGCAGGAAGCCGACGACGTGTGGGAGGGCGAGTCCCTCCTCTACGTCCTGCGCGAGCGCCTGGGCCTGCCCGGTTCGAAGAACGCATGCGAGCAGGGCGAGTGCGGTTCCTGCACCGTCCGTCTCGACGGCGTGCCGGTCTGTTCCTGTCTGGTAGCGGCCGGTCAGGTCGAGGGCCGCGACGTCGTGACCGTCGAGGGCCTGGCGGAGTTCGCCAAGCAGCGCGACGAGCACGGCCACGGCGGTGCCTGCGGCACCGGCGGCGGCTGCGGCAGCAAGGGCGTGTCCCTGGACGCGGCCAAGCAGTGGCAGGCGCACGGGCCGGGCAGCGAGCTCCGCTCGCGGGCGGCCGACTCGCAGACCGGCGAGGGCGCCCCGCTCTCCACCATCCAGCAGGCGTTCATCGACGCCGGCGCCGTCCAGTGCGGTTTCTGCACCCCGGGCCTCCTGGTCCAGGCCGACGCGCTCCTGGAGGAGAACCCCTCCCCGTCCGACCAGGACATCCGTGAGGCCCTGTCCGGCAACCTCTGCCGCTGCACGGGCTACGAGAAGATCCTCGACGCGGTCCGCCTCGCGGCCGCCCGTCAGGGAGAGGCGGTCTGACCATGGCTCAGAACACCCGCACCGTGCCCGCCGGTACGCCGACGAACGTCACCCAGAAGCACAACAAGGGCGGCATCGGCGAATCGATTCTCCGCCCGGACGGCACCCTCAAGGTCACCGGCGAGTTCGCGTACTCCTCGGACATGTGGCACGAGGACATGCTGTGGGGCCAGACCCTGCGCAGCACCGTCGCCCACGCCGAGATCGTCTCCATCGACATCTCCGAGGCGCTCGCCATGCCCGGCGTCTACTCGGTGCTGACGTACGACGACCTGCCGGCCGAGATGAAGAACTACGGCCTGGAGATCCAGGACACCCCGGTTCTCGCCAACGGCCGGGTACGTCACCACGGTGAGCCGGTCGCCCTCGTGGCCGCCGACCACCCGGAGACCGCCCGCCGCGCGGCCGCCAAGATCAAGATCGACTACCGCGAGCTGCCGCTCGTCACGGACGAGGCCTCAGCCCTCGCTCCCGACGCGCCGCTGATCCACGAGGGCCGCGACGACCACCACATCGGTCACGTCCCGCACCCGAACATCGTGCACCGCCAGCCGATCGTCCGCGGCAACGTGGAAGAGGCCCGCAAGCGCGCCGACGTCATCGTCGAGGGCGAGTACACCTTCGGCATGCAGGACCAGGCCTTCCTCGGCCCGGAGTCCGGCCTCGCGGTGCCGTCCGAGGACGGCGGCGTCGACCTGTACGTGGCCACCCAGTGGCTGCACTCGGACCTCCAGCAGATCGCCCCGGTCCTCGGCCTCCCGCCGGAGAAGGTCCGCATGACGCTCTCGGGCGTCGGCGGCGCGTTCGGCGGCCGCGAGGACATCTCGATGCAGATCCACGCCTGCCTCCTGGCCCTCGCCACGAACAAGCCGGTCAAGATCGTCTACAACCGGTTCGAGTCCTTCTTCGGTCACGTGCACCGTCACCCGGCGAAGCTCTACTACGAGCACGGCGCCACCAAGGACGGCAAGCTCACGCACATGAAGTGCAAGATCGTCCTCGACGGTGGTGCCTACGCCTCGGCCTCCCCGGCCGTCGTCGGCAACGCGTCGTCCCTCTCGGTGGGTCCGTACGTCCTGGAGGACGTCGACATCGAGGCGATCGCGCTCTACACGAACAACCCGCCCTGTGGCGCGATGCGCGGCTTCGGCGCCGTCCAGGCCTGCTTCGCGTACGAGGCCCAGATGGACAAGCTCGCGGCGAAGCTGGGCATGGACCCGGTCGAGTTCCGCCAGCTGAACGCCATGGAGATGGGCACGGTCATGCCCACCGGCCAGGTCGTGGACTCCCCGGCCCCGGTCGCCGAGCTGCTGCGCCGGGTCAAGGCCCGCCCGCTGCCGCCGGAGCGCCAGTGGGAGACCGCCGGCGAGAACGCGGACGTCCGCGCGCTGCCCGGCGGCCTCTCCAACACCACCCACGGCGAGGGCGTCGTCCGCGGCGTCGGCTACGCGGTCGGCATCAAGAACGTCGGCTTCTCCGAGGGCTTCGACGACTACTCGACCGCCCGCGTGCGCCTCGAGGTCATCAACGGCGAGGCCGTCGCGATGGTCCACACGGCCATGGCCGAGGTCGGCCAGGGCGGCGTCACCGTCCACACCCAGATCGCCCGCACGGAGCTGGGTGTCACGCAGGTGACCATCCACCCGGCCGACACGCAGGTCGGCTCCGCCGGTTCGACGTCCGCCTCCCGGCAGACGTACATGACCGGTGGCGCCGTGAAGAACACCTGTGAGGCCGTCCGCGAGAAGGTCCTGGAGATCGGCCGCCGCAAGAACGGCTCCTACCACCCGGCGTGGGCGACCGCCGAGCTGCTGCTCGAAGGCGGCAAGGTCGTCACCGACGGCGGCGAGGTCCTCGCGGACCTGGCCGAGCTGCTGGAGGGCGAGGAGGCGATCGACCTGGAGCTGGAGTTCCGGCACCGGCCGACCGTCGCGTTCGACCTGAAGACCGGTCAGGGCGACGGCCACGTCCAGTACACCTTCGCCGCGCACCGCGCGGTCGTGGAGGTGGACACCGAGCTCGGCCTCGTCAAGGTCGTCGAGCTGGCGACCGCCCAGGACGTCGGCAAGGCGCTCAACATGCTTTCCGTGGTGGGCCAGATCCAGGGTGGTACGACCCAGGGCCTCGGCGTGGCGATCATGGAAGAGATCATCGTGGACCCGAAGACCGCGAAGGTGCGCAACCCCTCCTTCACGGACTATCTGATCCCGACCATCCTGGACACCCCGACCATCCCGGTCGACGTCCTGGAGCTCGCCGACCCGAACGCGCCGTACGGCCTTCGCGGTATGGGCGAGGCCCCGACCCTCTCGTCGACCCCGGCCGTCATCGCGGCGATCCGGCAGGCGACGGGTCTGGACATCAACAAGACGCCGATCCGTCCGGAAGCCCTCACCGGGACCCTCTAGGACGGCGTGGTCCGGGGGCCGCGAGGCCCCCGGACCCCCTCAGACTCTCCGGGCGGTGCGATTTGGGAACGTCACACTTCACAGCGCACCGTCCGGAGCACCTACGAAGCACCGCACCGCTCGCGGTCCCTTCATCTGGCAGTACCCCTGCGAAACCCCCACGTAGTACCAGCGGTCACCCCCGCACTACCCGCAGTACACGCAGTGAACATTCGCGTCGCCTCGGGCCGTCACCCCGGGTCGTGCAGCCAAACGCAGCATCCCAAATCCCGCAATCTCCAATCCCCACGCGGGTGCCCCTTTGAACCTTGGGAGTTAGGCACCATGACCCAATCGTCTGTGGAGACCAAGACCACCGCGGAGGAGGCCGGCGACGGCTCTCGCACTCCCGCCGGACGTTCTTGGCTCGACCGCTACTTTCACATAACGCACAGAGGTTCCAACGTCGGCAACGAGGTCCGTGGCGGTATCACGACCTTCATGGCCATGGCGTACATCCTCCTGCTCAACCCCCTGCTCCTCTCGGGCAAGGACGTCGCTGGCACCGTGATGGACGGATCGGCGATCATCACCGCCACCGCCTTCGCCGCGGCCGTGACCACGCTCCTCATGGGCTTCGTCGGCAAGGTGCCGCTGGCCCTCGCTGCCGGCCTCTCCGTGTCCGGCGTGCTCGCCTCGCAGGTCGCCCCGCAGATGACCTGGCCGCAGGCCATGGGCATGTGCGTGGTGTACGGCGTCGTGATCTGTCTCCTGGTCGTCACCGGCCTCCGCGAGATGATCATGAACGCGATCCCCCTCGCGCTCAAGCACGCCATCACCATGGGCATCGGCCTCTTCGTGGCCCTCATCGGCTTCTTCAAGGCCGGTTTCGTCGGCAAGGGTCCGGAGTTCGGTCCCCCCGTCCAGCTCGGTGCGGTCGGTGAGCTCTCGGGCTGGCCCGTCCTGCTCTTCTGCATCACCCTGATCGCCATCTTCATGCTCCAGGCCCGCAAGGTGCCCGGCGCGATCCTGATCGGCATCGTCGGTGGCACCGTCCTGGCCGCGATCCTCAACGCCATCGTCGACATCGACCCGAAGGCCTGGAAGAACGGCCCGCCGGAGCTCGACGGCTCCGCGGTCTCGATGCCGAACTTCTCGCTCTTCGGTGACGTCTCCTTCGGCGGCTGGGGCGACGTCGGCTACATGACGGTCGGCATGATCGTCTTCACCCTGGTGCTCGCCGGCTTCTTCGACGCCATGGCCACCATCATCGGTGTCGGCACCGAGGCCAAGCTGGCCGACGACAAGGGCCGCATGCCGGGCCTGTCCAAGGCCCTGTTCATCGACGGCGCCGGTGGCGCCATCGGTGGCGTCGCGGGCGGCTCCGGCCAGACCGTGTTCGTCGAGTCCGCGACCGGCGTCGGCGAGGGTGCCCGCACGGGCCTCGCCTCCGTGGTCACCGGCCTGTTCTTCGCCGCCTGCCTCTTCTTCACCCCGATCACGCAGATCGTCCCGGGTGAGGTCGCCTCCGCGGCCCTGGTCGTCATCGGCGCGATGATGATGCAGAACGCCCGCCACGTGGACTGGTCCGACAGCGCGACCTCGATCCCGGTCTTCCTGACCGTCGTGATCATGCCGTTCACCTACTCGATCACCGCCGGTGTCGCCGCGGGCGTCATCTCCTACGTCGCCATCAAGATCGCTCAGGGCAAGGCCCGTGAGATCGGCGGCTTCATGTGGGCGCTGACCGGAATCTTCCTGGTCTTCTTCGCGCTCCACCCGATCGAGGGCTGGCTCGGGGTCGGCTGACCCGGACCGACCTGATCCGTACGCAATTCCGCACGCTCCACGTATCCGATACTGGAAAACGAACCTCTCCGAGGAGGCCCCCCATGCTGGACATCGCCGAAGAGCTGAACCGGTGGGTCGAGCAGGGACGTGACTTCGCCGTCGCCACGGTCGTGGCGGTCGGCGGCAGCGCGCCCCGGCAGCCCGGAGCCGCTCTCGCCGTCGACAGCGAGGGCACGGCCATCGGCTCGGTTTCCGGCGGATGCGTGGAGGGTGCGGTGTACGAGCTGTGCCAACAGGCCCTGGAGGACGGCGAGACCGTCCAGGAGCGCTTCGGGTACAGCGACGACGATGCCTTCGCCGTGGGTCTGACCTGCGGCGGGATCATCGACATCCTCGTCACCCCGGTCCCGGTGGGCTCTCCCGTACGGGAGGTGTTCGCGGCCGGCCTGGCCGCCGCGGCCCGCGGTGAGGCCGCGGCCGTGGCCCGGATAGCCGAGGGCCCGGCCGAGCTCATGGGCCGCGCGGTGTTCGTCCGTACCGAGGGCGCCCACGAGGGCGGCTTCGGCGGACACCCCGAACTGGACCGCACCATCGCCGAAGAGGCCCGCGCCATGCTCGACGCCGGCAGGACCGGCGTGCTGGAGATCGGCGCCGACGGCAGGCTCTGCGGAGAGCCGCTGAAGGTGCTGGTCGAGTCCAGCGTCCCGCCCCCGCGGATGATCGTCTTCGGTGCCATCGACTTCGCCTCCGCCCTCGTGCGGATCGGCAAGTTCCTCGGCTACCGGGTGACGGTGTGCGACGCACGGCCCGTCTTCGCGACGAAGACCCGCTTCCCCGAGGCGGACGAGATCGTCGTCGACTGGCCGCACCGCTACCTCGAGAGCACGGAAGTGGACGGCCGGACCGTCCTGTGCGTGCTCACCCACGACGCCAAGTTCGACGTCCCGCTCCTCGAACTGGCCCTCAAGCTCCCCGTCGCCTACGTCGGCGCCATGGGCTCCCGCCGCACCCACGAGGACCGCACCAAGCGGCTCCGCGACGTCGGCGTCACCGAGCTCGAACTGGCCCGCCTGCGCTCCCCGATCGGCCTGGACCTCGGCGCCCGCTCCCCGGAGGAGACCGCGCTGTCCATCGCCGCCGAGATCGTCGCGAACCGCCGCGGCGGCAGCGGCGCGGCCCTCACCGGTGCGCACATCCCGATCCACCCGGACGTCGCGAACACCGCCGTCAGCAGGATCGGTTCCGTCGCTTGAAGGAGTGAGTGACGGCCGAAGGTGAGAAAAGGGCGCCACCCGTAGGGGTTGCGCCCTTTTGGCGTTCCCCCTATCTTACCGGCCGGTAATGGGGGCCCTCACCGGAGGAGCCCTCTCCATCCCTTGCCCACAACGGAGTTGAGCGGATGTTGCGTACCGTGCGAACCCTCGGCGTCCTGGCGGCGGCCGCCCTGCTCACCGCCGTCACACCGGCACCGGCCCCCGCCGCTCCCGCGGCCGGCCTGCGCGAGGTGCTCTTCGTCGGGAACAACTGGGAGGGGACCGCCGACGTCCTCGCCTCCACCGGCGATCTCGCCAAGGTCGGCCGGATCGACGTGATCCCCGACAAGGCGGAGCGGCTCCGCGAGATCTACCTCAACCCCGTGAAACTCGCCTTCTTCCTCGGCATCCGGGAGAGCGCCGGCGAGGGCCACGACCAGTTCGTCGACGACATGTTCACCACGCCGGACGGCTCCGCGGTCGTCGTCTCCCGCCCCAGCTTCGCCGACGTCGTGTCCATCGACGTGACCTCGGGGCGGATCAACTGGCGCTTCCCGGTCTCCGGTTTCCGCTCCGACCACATGGCGGTCTCCCCGGACGGCACGCGCATCGCCGTCTCGGCCTCCACCTCCAACACCGTGCACGTCCTGGACATCGCCACCGGACGCCAGGTCGGCTCCTTCGGCACCGGGGACAAGCCGCACGAGAACACCTTCACCCGTGACGGCCGCTTCCTGTGGAACAGCTCCATCGGCGAGGTGAACACCGCACTCGACGCGTCCTGGCTGGACTGGACGAAGGGCGACCGGAAGATCACCGTGGTCGACGCGCAGACCTTCCGGACCGTCCGGGTGATCGACATGCGGGAGCGGCTGGACGCCTTCGGCCGCCGCGACCTGTCCGACGCCGTGCGCCCCGTGTCCTTCAGCCCCGACGAGTCGAAGCTCTACTTCCAGGTGTCGTTCTTCAACGGCTTCCTGGAGTACGACGTGGCATCCGACCGGATCACCCGCCTCAAGACGCTCCCCGGGAACCCTGCCACCAGCGCCGACCGCACGACCTGGGTCAACGACTCCCGCCACCACGGCATGTCCATGAGCCCCGACGGGGCCAAGCTGTGCATCGCCGGAACCATGGACGACTACGCGACCGTCGTGGACCGCGCCACCCTCACCGAGGGTCCGCTCGTGCCCGCCGCCAAGCCGTACTGGGCCACCGTCGACGGTGACGGGACGGCCTGCGTGATCTCCGAGAGCGGCGCCGACCGGGTCACGGCCATCGACTTCGCCACCGGCGCCAAACGGGTCTCGGTCCCCGTCGGCGACCACCCCCAGCGGATCCGGACCGGCCGCGTCCCGGCCTCCTGGGCCGGTCCCGCCGGCCGCTAGGCCGTCCAGGTCCTGTCGCGGGACAACGGCGTGACCGGGCCCGTCCGGACGCTCAGCCCACCGTCACGGTCGGCTCGTGCCGGACGGGGAAGTTCACCGAGTTGGCGATGAAGCAGGCCCGGTGGGCCTCCTCGTGGAGTGCGATCGCAGCAGCCACCATCGACTCCTCGCCGACGGTGATCCGAGGGTGCACCACGGCCTCCGTGAACTGCCCGCTGTCCCCGGCGGTGGCCATCGTCCCGGTCGCCTCGTCGACGTACGAGGTGACCACCACGCCGTTCACCGTACAGAAGTGCAGGTAGGAGAGCATGTGGCACTGGGACAGTGCGGCGAGCAGCAGTTGCTCGGGGTTCCAGCGGGAGGCGTCGCCGCGGAAGGTCGGGTCGGAGCTGCCGAGGATCGCCGGCAGCTCTCCGGCGGCCACCTCGTGCGCCCGCGAGTAGGCGCGGTAGTGGCTGGTGCCGGTGCCGAGGTTTCCGGTCCAGGTGACGCGGGTGGCGTAGGAGTGCAGTCGGGCCATGGCGGCTACTCCCTTTCTCGGGTACGGGACCGGGCGGCGCAGATGTCCGGGATGTGGCGGCGGCGTCGAGCGGTGCCGGGCG
Source organism: Streptomyces sp. MB09-01 (assembly GCF_033794505.1). NCBI lineage: Bacteria > Bacillati > Actinomycetota > Actinomycetes > Kitasatosporales > Streptomycetaceae > Streptomyces > Streptomyces sp. MB09-01. Next base: position 18,832 of record NZ_JARAYQ010000083.1, read on the forward strand.
CCGACCTGGATCGTACGGCCGTCGCGAGGGCCGCGCCCGCTTCCTGCGCGGGGCGGTCGGCGGCGCCGTCGGCGCCCGGCGGGCGCACCGCGGGCGGGCTCAGGCCCGCCACTCCTCCCGGAGCATCCCGAACAGCACCTCGTCGTACCGCTCACCCGCCAGCAGCACGGCGGCCCGCCGCCGCCCCTCCTCCCGAAAGCCGAGGCGGGTGAACGCCCGGACGGCCCGCTCGTTCCCGCTCCAGGTGTCGAGCTGGAGCCGGGTGAGCGGGAAGGTGCCGAAGAGGTGGTCGACCAGCAGCCGCATCGCCTCGGAGCCGTGCCCCTGGCCCCAGAACTCCCGCTCGCCGATGGTGATCCCGAGGGTGGCCACGCCGGCCCAGGGGTCCAGGTCGCGGTAGTCGGCCGTGCCGATCACCCGGCGGTCCGGCAAGCTCTCCACCGTGAACACCGCCGACTCCCGGGGCGAGAGCATCAGCATGCGCTCGAAGAACAGCCCCAGCGCCTCCCGCGTGACGGGGCCGAAGCACGGGTCCCCGGCGGACGCCCAACGGACCACCTCGGGGTCGTTGCGCCAGCGCAGGTGGTGCTCCGCGTCCTCCGCGCGCAGTGCGCGCAGTGCGACGAGCTCTCCCTCGATCACGCCCTGATCCTCTCCCCGTGACGGCCGACGGCACACCGTACCCACAGATGATCATGACTGCCACGGGTTTCCGGATCCGGAGAGGAGTCACACCTTCGCGGCCCGGCCGCCGGAACGGCTGAAACCCATCACCTCTGACCCTTATGGGATGACCGGTCCACGATCAACCGCTTAGTCTCGCGATCATGGTGGACATCCATGAGGTACCCGAGGCCGACATCGACCGCGCTCTGGAACTCGCGTACCTCGTCTTCCACGACCGGCCCGAGAAGGAGGCCCGCGCGAGACACCACGCACTGCTGGAGCGGTGCCTGCGCCTCGGCGCCTACGACGGGGACGCCCTCGTCGGCTTCATGGCCGCACACGACTTCCGGCTCTCGGTGCCGGGGGCGGACCTGCCCTGCCCCGGGCTCACCTTCGTCTGCGTCGCCCCCACCCACCGCCGCCGCGGCGTGCTCACCGCGCTGATGACCGAGATGCTGGAGCGCGCCGCGGCCACCGGCAGCCCGGTCGCGGCCCTGTGGGCCTCCGAGGCAGCCATCTACGGCCGCTTCGGCTACGGCGGCGCGACCACCGGCGTCACCATCGAGATCGACTCCACCCGGCCGCTGGTTCTGCGCATCGACCCGGACCGCCGCCCGCTGCGGCTCGTCGACCCGGAGGAGGCGCTCGCCGTGATCGGGCCCTTCCACGAGTCCGCCCGCTCCCGGCGGGCCGGCCGCCCCAGCCGCAGCGCTCCGCGCTGGCGCGAGGAGTGGCTGGCCGAACAGGACGAGCAGGACGAGGAGCTGAGCCCGCCGCGGATCATCGTCCTCGGGGAGCCGGGCGAGCCGATCGCCGGCTACGTGCTCTACCGCACGAAGCCCGAAGCCGACGGCGGGCCCGCCCGCGCGCCCCAGGGCCTGGTCCGGGTCGATGAACTGGAGGCCGACACCCCGGCGGTCGCCGCCGCCCTGTGGGAGTGCCTGGCCGCCCTGGACCTCACCGGCCGGGTCCGTGCGTGGGGGCGCCCGCCCGACGACCCGCTGCTGCACTTCGCCGCCGACCGGGACCAGGTGCGGGTCACCGCCCAGTTCCCGGCGCTCTGGCTGCGCATGGTCGACGTACGCGCGGCGCTGACCGCGCGGTCCTGGGCCGCGCCGGTGGACGTGGTGCTGGAGGTGCACGACCTGCGGCTGCCCGCCAACACCGGGCGGTTCCGGCTCGACGCGGGGCCGGGCCGGGCGGCGTACGAGCACGCGGACGCCGCCGCCGACCTGGCCCTGGACGTACGCGAGCTGGCCGCCTGCTACCTGGGCGGGACCCGGGTCGCCGAACTCGTCGCGGCCGGGCTGGTACAGGAGCACACGCCGGGCGCGGCCGCCGCGCTGGACGCGGCCCTGTGCACGCCCGTACTGCCGCACACGAGCGACGAGTTCTGAGGGCCGGCGGGCATCGGGCCGGCTCGGTGCCCGCCGGCTCGGTGCGGCTCGGCTCGGTGCGGCCCGGCGCGGTGGGCCCGGCGCGGTGGGCCCGGTTCAGGCCGGCAGGGAGATCCGGGCGGCCGACATGCCGAAGTCCGAGCTCCAGACGCCGGTGGACAGGCCCCGGCCCGGCCCGTGCAGATCCTCCTCGCGGTAACGACGGCACTTCTGGTGCCAGTTGAGGATCCCGGAGAGCCAGTCCTGGAGCTCGCCGACGTACGCGTCGAGCCCGGCCCGGGCGTCGGCGTCCAGCTTCCAGTCGTCGTAGAGCAGCGGCAGCTGGTTCGCGACGATGTGCTCGAACTCCTCCGTGCGCTGCGTCATCAGCGAGTGGCAGATGTGCAGGGCCTCCGGGTAGCCGATGTCGAAGAAGCTCCGGGTGACCAGGACGTGGTTGTGGACCTCGCCCTCGAACTCCACCTCCTTCTGGTAGGAGAAGATGTCGTTCAGCAGGCAGGCGGTGTCGGCCGCCGCGTTCTCCAGCGACCGGATCGTCCCGGAGGCGTAGATCTCGTCGGGGATGCCGCGGCCCGCCTGGCCGAGCCGGCACAGGTACATCGTGAGGTTCGAGCCGAAGGTGTGCCGGCGCATCTCCGCGTAGTCCACCGGGTCCGGGATGCGGTTCTGGATCTGGTTCTCCATCTCCCACACCCAGCTCTCCAGCATGCTGACGAGCGTCGCCCGGAACTCGGCGCGGACGGCCCGGGTCATGCTCCGGCTCGTACGCACCCACAGGTCGGCGAGCGCGCGCTCCATCGCCGTGGCCGGCGGCGGCTGTTCGGCGTGATCGACCGGGATCATCGCGACCAGCCGCGCGGTCGTCGCCTTGGCGGCCGTGAGGTTCTTGGCCTGGCCGAAGACCACCGGGTAGTAGTCGTCCCCGTACGTTCCCCAGGTCAGCCAGCACGCGTTGAGGAGCAGCGCCTCGGGCGTGGCGTCCGGGTCGATGCCGGCCGAGCAGAGCGCGAAGTCGTAGCCGCGCAGCTTCTGTTCGGTCCAGATGGCGGAACCGGGGTCGCCGGGCTGCGGTTCCAGCAGGCCCATGCGCCGGGCCCAGTCGACCGATCCCTCGCGCGCGTGGTCCAGATGAGGGCTGAGGGAGAGCGCGAACGGCATGTAGACCTCCGGGATCACGGACGGTCCGGTGCGCTCGAAGGGGACGTGGGTGAAGGAGCGGCGGCGCAGGTCGGCCGAGCGCTGCGTGAAGACGGACCTCACGTCGAGCGCGGTCGTGCCGAGCCCGGACGGGAGGAAGGGCAGGGTGACCGGGGCGGTGGCCCTGGCCTCCTCGTTCATGTAGCGGCTGGAGACCATGTGCCATTCGTGGCCGCCGGACTGCCAGTCCTGCAGGCCCTTGGCGTAGGCGAGGACGGCCGCGATCTCCGCCGGGGTCATCGCGTGGTCGGCGAAGAGCTGGGGCAGTTCGGCGAGTGCGGTCTGCTCGAACTGGTGCAGGCGGGAGGTGAGCAGATCGTTGGAGACCTCGGCGGCCTCCTGGGTGGTGCAGCCGAGGAAGGTCTCCAACACCAATACGGCGTTGGAGAGTTCGCCTTCGTCGGCGACCTCGCGCTGGTAGGAGAAGAGGTCGTTGCGGAGGTGGACGGCGTCGGAGAAGGCGTCGCGCAGGACGCCGAGCGCGCGCGAGTGCGCGACGCGTGCCGGGACTTCGGCGGCGACGTATTCGATCAGTCCGGCCGACCAGGGTGCGCCGCCCACCTTGCGGCGCATCTCGATGTATTCGAGGGGGTTCGCCACCCGCCCGATGTTGATGTTGGCGAGCTCCCACATCGACTCGTCGAGGAGGTTCTTCGTGGACAAGGAGAACCGTTCCCGCCAGGCCTTGGACATCGCGGGGACGGTCCGCGCCCACAGGTCCGCGAGGCCCGCCTCGACCGGGTTGGTCGGCGCGGGGAAGCCGTCGGCAAGGTCCATCGGCATGAAGGCGGCCAGCCCGTCGAGGTACTCCTTGGCGCCGGCCCGGTCCTGCGTGCGCTTGAACATCTCCAGGAAGTGGTCGTCGAAGAAGAACACCCACACGTACCAGTCGGTGACCAGGGACAGGGCCTCGCCGTCGCAGTCGGGGTGGGTGTACGAGCAGAGCAGCGCGTAGTCGTGCGAGTCGAGATCGCTCTCCTCCCAGACGCCGGAACCCTCCAGCATCCCGAGGGCGCGCGCCCACCGCTTGGTGTGGATCCGCGCGTCCTCCAGGTGGGGGTTCAGTCGCGCCGGATAGGGCACATAGAAATCCGGCAGTTGAAACGGCTGCGTCACGACGGGGTGGGCCTTTCGTCCATGGGTGCGGGGGCCCGGTCGTCCCGGTCCCCCGCACGAGATCAGCAGTGCCCTACCCGTGGCGCCGCCGGGATAAGAGGGAGTTCACCGCTTCAGGTGACGGACCTGCCGTTCCGCGGTGCGGGGGCCTGGCGGGGGATAGAAGGGGGCGGTGTCGCCGCTGATCCGGCGGGCGCGCCCTCCGCAGCGCCGACTGCACTGCCGTCCCCGCTACCGCCCGCGGTACCGCCTGGGGCACCCTCCGCGGTACCGCCGGCCCGGCCGGCGGCCGTTCCGCCTGCCGTTCCGTCGAACTGCTCGGCCTGCATCCGGAACATCGCCGCGTAGCGCCCGCCCAGGGCGAGCAGTTCCTCGTGGCCTCCCTGTTCGACGAGCCGGCCCTCGTGCAGCACGTAGATGACGTCGGCGAAGCGCACGCCGGACATCCGGTGCGTGACGAGGACCACCGCACGCTGCGGCCCGGCGAGGCCCCGGATGCTCTCGAAGGCGGCGATCTCCGCCTCCGGGTCGAGCGCCGAGGTCGGCTCGTCCACGACGAGGACGCGGGCGTCGCGGAAGTGGGTGCGGGCCAGACCGAACTTCTGCCACTGCCCTCCGGAGAGCTCCGAGGCACCCCGGAACACCCGGGCGAGCAGGGTCTCGTAGCCGTGCGGCAGCTTCTCGACCACCCGGTCCGCACCCGCGTACCGGGCGGCGGCGACCACCTCGGCGGCCGGCCCGGCGGCGCGGTCCGGCTCCTCGGAGCCGGGCCGGCCGATGGCGATGTTGGTACGGGCGGTCACCGGCCAGCGCTCGAAGTCCTGGGTCAGCAGGGCGACGCGGTCGAAGACCTGCTCCCGGTCGGCGTCCCGCAGTTCCACGCCGTCCCAGGTCAACGACCCCGAGTCGGGCAGGTGCAGGCCCGCGAGGAGTTTGACGAGGGTGCTCTTGCCGGAGCCGTTCTCGCCGACGAGGGCGACGACGGTACCCGCCTCGATGGTGAGGGTGACCCCGCTGAGGGCGGGCTCGTCCCGGTCCGGGTAGCTGAAGTCCACGTCGTCGAGCCGTACGGCGGCGAGCCGTTCGGGCAGCGGCAGCCCTCCGGAGGGGATCGCGCGGCGGGCCGCCTCGGCGACGAACCGCTCCAGGTCCCGGACGTACAGGGACTCCTCGTGCAGGGTGTTGGTGGTGGAGACGAGTGCGCCCAGGCTCGCCGACCCGGTGCGCACCGCGATCACGGCGGTGCCGGCGACGGCGAGGTCCATCCGGCCGGAGACGATGAGCGCGCCCATCGCCCCGTACGTGATCAGGCCCGCGAGGCCGGAGAGCGCGGCGGCGAGCAGCTCGGTCGCGGCCTTGTCCTTGGCGAGGCGGGTGGCCTCGCCCTCGGCGACCTCGGCCATGTTCCGGTAGTGGCCGAGGAGATAGCGGCCCACGCCGTGCACCCGTACCTCCGGGGCCGAGGTACGGGAGGTCAGCAGCTGGCCGATGAGCCGGGCGGCCCGTACGTGCTCCACCCAAGTGATCATGGACAGGTAGCGGCGCTGGGCCACCCGCATCGCGCCCCAGCCGCGCGGGGCGGCGATGAGCAGCAGCATGGGCAGCAGCAGCGGGTGCAGCACGGTGAGCACCCCGGCGGTGGCGACCAGCGAGATGACCCCGCCGAGGGTGGCCACGCAGGCCCCCACCATCCGGCGGGCGGAGGGCGGCCCCCACTGGGCGCTGTCCAGCAGCCGCCGGAACTCCCCGTCCTCGATGGCCTCGAGCTCCACCGCGACGGCGGCGCTCAGGTACTGCTCGTGCGCGGCCCGTTCGACCTTGGGCTCCAGCCGCCCGGCGGCCGCCGTGGACCGCGAGGCCAGTACGGCCCCGAGTACGGCGACCAGCGCGCCGACGCCGATCGCGGGCACGGCCGCGTGCAGCCGGTCGGCGGCGCTGCCCGCGCCGAGCAGCGTACCGAGCACCTCGCTGATGACGAGCAGCCCGACGGCGGAGGTGATCCCCTGCCCGGCCTCGGCCGCGGCGACGGTGAGCAGGGCGGGCCGGTCGGTGTCCCAGGCGAGGCGCAGGGTGCCGCCGACCATGCGGGGCATGGAGCGCAGGGTGCTGATCAGCCGGCCTTCCAGCCGGGCGTAGTCGTGGTTGGACCAGCCGGCGTCGTAGCGCAGGGGCCCGCCGAAGAGCCGGCGCTCGCTCTCGGAGACGGCGGGCTCGGCGGCCGCAGGCCGCTTGAGGAGCCTCACGCGCGGCCACCCCCGCCCGGTGCCGGGTCGAACACCACATGAACGTGCACGGATCGCAAGATTCCTCCCGAGGCGCTGCGGCTGCGAACTGACGCCGGAAGAACGTGGCTGCTCAGAGCAGCGTCACGGCCGCCGGGGAACGAACGCCCGCACACAGTTGCGACGCGCCGCCGAACCCCAAGGCGCGCCCGGTGACCCGGCGTTCGAACCACTCGGAGGTGTCGATGCCCCCCTTCGAGGGATTGCGCCCGAAACCGGCGGAGGCCGCCTTCCCGGGTGGATACCGCCGTCGGCGCGGGGGAGGAACTCTGCTGGCCCGGTGCGCTGCTGTCGCAGGTGCGGAGTTCGATGAGGGTGCCGTTGGCGGTGCCGGCGGCGGTGGCGTTGAGGCACTTGCCGTGGGTCCGGAGGGTGCCATTGTTGCGGACCTGGAACTTCTGGGCGCACCAGCTCCGACCGGCAAGATCACGACAGCTGGAGTGCTTGCAGTCTCGTTCCGCAGCTCAGTGTCACCGTTCGGATACTTTGGGCTGACGCGGGCCGACCTCTGGGAGTGAGCGATTATGGCGACGGTGCTGGTGACGGGCGCGACGGGGAACGTCGGTTCGAAGGTCGCCGCAGAGCTGCGTGAGCGGGGGACTTCGGTTCGCGCCTTCGTCCGTGACCTGGATCGTGCGGCCGCCGTTCTCGGCGGCGAGACCGAGATGGCGCACGGCGACTTCGCGGAGCCGGCGTCTGTCCGGCGGGCACTCGACGGTGTCGAGCGGATGTTCCTCCTCTGCGCGAACGACCCCAGGCAGGTGGAGTACGGGACGAACGCGATCGACGCGGCGGCCGCCGCGGGTGTCCGGCAGGTGGTCATGCTGTCCACGATCGGGGCAGGGGCCGGTTCCTCGACGGTCTTCTTCGACCAGCACGGCCGCATTGAGGAGCACCTGCGCGGCTCGGGCATCCCGGCGGTGGTGCTGCGCTCAAGCCACATGATGTCGAACGTCCTCGGTTCTGCCGCGACCATCCGGCAGGCCGGCCGCTTCTTCCTCCCCGCCGGTGACGCGCGCATCGCGATGGTCGATCCGCGTGACGTCGCCACCGCCGCTGCCGCGGCGCTGGTCACGTCCGCGCATGACGGCCGGACTCACGTCCTCACCGGCCCGGAGGCGATGACCTACGCCGAGGTCGCGCGGCTGCTGTCGAGCGCCCTGGGCCGCCCGGTCGAGTACGTGGACGTCCCCGACGGTGCGGCGGTCGCGGGGATGGCCCGGGCCGGCCTGCCGCCATGGCTCGCGGAGCAGGTGGTGGCCGTCTTCGCAGCGCTGCGCGGCGGCGAGAACGCGTCCACCACCGGCTCGGTGCGGGAACTGACGGGCCGTGAGCCGCGCGGCTTCGAGGAGTTCGCCCGCTGGGCGGCCCCGTTGCTGGTCGGCGCATAGCACCTCCGCGGCGCCGGCGGGACTCCACGAGCCCGCTGGGGCGCTGCGCCACCCCTGCGAACGCCTGAGTGGGCCTCGCTGGACGTGAGCGGAAGTGGCGCGCCTGTGGGTGTGGGCACTGCAGGGGTGTCGGAACTGTGGGGAAATGTCTGATTCGGTTAAGTTTGCCCCAGTGTTTGGTTTCGGCGTTCCGGGAGGGACATTCGTGGCTATCGATCTGGACAAGGTGCTCGACAAGGCGTGGGCCGACAAGCCGCTCGCCGAGGTGCTCGCGGCTCCCGTGGCCGCCCTCAAGGGGGTCAGCGACAAGGACGGCGAACTGCTGCACGAGGCGTTCGGTGTCAAGACCGTCGCCGACTTCGGGCAGCTGAAGTACGTGCGGTGGGCGCAGGCGCTCGTCGCGCTGAACCAGACCGTCAAGGCGTAGTCGGGCTGACGGAAGAGGCCGTCCTCCCCGCCCTTTCCGGGGCGGGGAGGACGGCCTCTTCCTGCGGTCCTACTCGCCTTCGCCCTCGAGGTTGCCCTCGGTGTCCAGGTAGACCTGGCGGAGGGATTCGAGGATCTGGGGGTCCGGCTTCTCCCACATGCCGCGGGACTCGGCTTCGAGGAGGCGTTCCGCGATGCCGTGCAGGGCCCAGGGGTTGGCCTCCTCCAGGAAGGTGCGGTTGGTCGGGTCCAGGACGTACGTCTCGGTGAGCTTGTCGTACATCCAGTCCGCCACCACGCCCGTCGTGGCGTCGTAGCCGAAGAGGTAGTCGACCGTCGCGGCGAGTTCGAAGGCGCCCTTGTAGCCGTGGCGGCGCATCGCCTCGATCCACTTGGGGTTGACCACGCGGGCGCGGAAGACCCGGCTGGTCTCCTCGACCAGGGTGCGGGTCTTCACGGTCTCGGGCCGCGTGGAGTCGCCGATGTACGCCTCCGGGGCCGTGCCGCGCAGGGCGCGGACCGTGGCCACCATGCCGCCGTGGTACTGGAAGTAGTCGTCCGAGTCCGCGATGTCGTGCTCACGGGTGTCCGTGTTCTTGGCGGCGACCGTGATGCGCTTGTAGGCGGTCTCCATCTCGTCGCGCGCCGGCCGGCCCTCCAGGCCGCGGCCGTACGCGTAGCCGCCCCACACCGTGTACACCTCCGCGAGGTCGGCGTCCGTGCGCCAGTCGCGGGAGTCGATCAGCTGGAGGATGCCGGCTCCGTACGTACCCGGGCGCGAGCCGAAGATACGGGTCGTTGCCTTGCGTTCGTCGCCGTGCACGGCGAGGTCCGCCTGGGCGTGGGCGCGGATGAAGTTCGACTCCGCCGGCTCCTCCAGGGAGGCCGCGAGCCGGACCGCGTCGTCCAGGAGGCCGATGACGTGCGGGAACGCGTCGCGGAAGAAGCCCGAGATGCGCAGGGTCACGTCGATGCGGGGGCGGCCGAGCTCGTCGAGCGGGATCGGCTCCAGGCCCGTGACGCGGCGCGAGGCCTCGTCCCAGACCGGCCGGACACCGAGGAGGGAAAGGGCCTCCGCCACGTCGTCGCCCGAGGTGCGCATCGCGCTCGTGCCCCAGAGGGACAGGCCCACGGAGGCCGGCCACTCGCCGTTGTCCGTGCGGTAGCGGGTCAGGAGGGACTCGGCCAGGGCCTGGCCCGTCTCCCACGCGAGGCGGGAGGGGACGGCCTTCGGGTCGACCGAGTAGAAGTTGCGGCCCGTCGGCAGCACGTTGACCAGGCCGCGGAGCGGGGAGCCCGAGGGGCCCGCCGGGATGAAGCGGCCGTCCAGGGCCGCGACGACGTGGGCGATCTCGTCCGTCGTGCCGGCCAGGCGCGGGACCACCTCGCGGGCCGCGAAGGACAGGACCGCCACGACCTCCGGCGACTGGTCCGCGGCGACCGAGGACACGGCGTCGAGGGACCAGTTCGCGTCTTCCATCGCCTGGACCAGGGCGCGGGCCTGTGCCTCGACCTCGTCCGCCGAGGTGCGGGTCGCCTTGGACTCGTCGAGGCCCAGCGCCTCGCGCAGGCCCGGGAGGGCCGTCGTACCGCCCCAGATCTGACGGGCGCGCAGGATGGCGAGGACCAGGTTGACCCGCGCCTCACCGGTCGGGGCGCCGCCGAGCACGTGCAGGCCGTCGCGGATCTGGGCGTCCTTGACCTCGCACAGCCAGCCGTCGACGTGGAGCAGGAAGTCGTCGAAGCCGTCGTCGTCCGGGCGCTCTTCGAGGCCCAGGTCGTGGTGGAGCTTCGCCGCCTGGATCAGGGTCCAGATCTGGGCGCGGATGGCCGGCAGCTTCGCCGGGTCCATCGCGGAGATCTGGGCGTACTCGTCCAGGTGCTGTTCGAGGCGGGCGATGTCGCCGTAGGACTCGGCCCGGGCCATCGGCGGGACGAGGTGGTCGACCAGGGTCGCGTGCACGCGGCGCTTGGCCTGGGTGCCCTCGCCCGGGTCGTTCACCAGGAAGGGGTAGATGAGGGGGAGGTCGCCGAGCGCGGCGTCCGGCGCGCAGGCGGCGGACAGGCCGGCGTTCTTGCCCGGCAGCCACTCCAGGTTGCCGTGCTTGCCCAGGTGGATCATCGCGTCGGCGCCGAAGCCGCCGTCCTCCGCGCGCGCCTGGATCCAGCGGTACGCGGCCAGGTAGTGGTGCGAGGGCGGCAGGTCCGGGTCGTGGTAGATCGCGATCGGGTTCTCGCCGAAGCCGCGCGGCGGCTGGATGAGGATGAGCAGGTTCCCGCGGCGCAGGGCCGCCAGGACGATGTCGCCCTCGGGGTTAGCCGAGCGGTCCACGAACATGTTGCCCGGGGCCTCGCCCCAGTGCTGCTCGACGCTGCCCCGCAGCTCCGCCGGGAGCTCGGCGAACCAGCGCTTGTAGTCGGCGGCCGGGATGCGGACCGGGTTGCGGGCCAGCTGCTCCTCGGTCAGCCAGTCCTGGTCGTGGCCGCCGGCCTCGATCAGGGCGCGGATCAGCTCGTCGCCGTCGCCGGACACCAGACCGGGGATGTCCTCGGTGGGGCCGAAGTCGTACCCGCCGGCGATCAGCGTGCGCAGCAGCTCGACGGCGCTGGCCGGGGTGTCGAGGCCGACCGCGTTGCCGATGCGGGAGTGCTTGGTCGGGTACGCGGACAGGACCAGAGCGACCTTCTTGTCGCGGCGGTCGATGTGGCGCAGACGGGCGTGGCGTACGGCGATCCCCGCGACGCGGGCGGCGCGCTCGGGATCGGCGACGTAGGCGGGCAGGCCGTCCTCGTCGAGCTCCTTGAAGGAGAACGGGACGGTGATCAGGCGGCCGTCGAACTCCGGCACGGCGACCTGGGTGGCGGCGTCGAGGGGGGACAGGCCCTCGTCGTTCTCCTCCCAGGCGGAACGCGAACCGGTCAGGCACAGCGCCTGGAGGATCGGCACGCCGAGCGCGGCGAGGGCGCCGGCGTCCCAGGACTCGTCGTCACCGCCGGCGGAGGCGGTGGCGGGGCGGGTGCCGCCGGCCGCGAGGACGGTGGTGATGATCGCGTCCACGGACTCCAGGGCCTGGAGGAGCTCCGGCTCGGGGGTGCGCAGGGAGGAGACGTAGAGGGGGAGGGGCTGGGCGCCCTTCGCCTCGATGGCCTCGCAGAGGGTGTGGACGAAGGCGGTGTTGCCGCTCATCTGGTGGGCGCGGTAGTAGAGCACCGCGACCTTGGGGGCCGCCTCGGTGGTCCGCTGCGCGTCGCGCTCCAGGGGGCCCCAGGTGGGGGCGGCGGCGGGCGGCTCGAAGCCGTGACCCGTGAGCAGCACGGTGTCCGAGAGGAACCGGGCCAGCTGGTCGAGGTTGGCCGGGCCGCCGTGCGCGAGGTAGCCGTGGGCCTCGGCCGCGATGCCGATCGGGACCGTGGAGGCCTCCATCAGCTGCGCGTCCGGAGCCTGTTCGCCGGTCAGGACCACGACCGGGCGGGTCTGGCCGGGGGCGAGGAGCAGGTCGAGGCCGTCCTGCCAGGCGCGGAGGCCGCCGAGGAGGCGTACGACGACCAGGTCGACTCCGTCGAGGAGGCCGGGGAGGTCGTCGAGGGGAAGGCGGGAGGGGTTCGCGAACCGGTACGGGACGGGGCCGTCCGCCGTGTTCGCCGCGCGGGCGCTGAGCAGATCGGTGTCGGACGTCGACAGCAGCAGGATCATGCGGCGGCAGGCCTTCCTCGGGGTTTCCGCGCCCCGGGCAGTGAGGACAGCGGGAGTTCCTGACTTCCCCGGCGGTGTGGCTCTGCCGGGTTCACAGTGGCGGGACCGCGCCGGAATCGCACCGGGCTTCCTCCCATGTCGCCGTCCTCGGCGACGGCGGGCCGTGTGGTCCGCCGGAAGGTCATCTTAGGGGTGGCCGGGGGTGGCATCGGTGG
>NZ_JARAYQ010000084.1:0-30991 GCF_033794505.1 Streptomyces sp. MB09-01
GTGTAGGGGTGGGCGGGGTCGGCGAACAGTGCGTCGGCCGGGGCCTGTTCGGCGGCCCGGCCGCCGTACATGACCAGCACTTCGTGGGCGACGCGGGCGACGACGCCCAGGTCGTGGGTGATCATCACGACGCCGAGTCCGCGCTCCTGCTGGAGCCGGGCGATCAGTTCCAGGATCTGCGCCTGCACGGTGACGTCCAGGGCGGTGGTCGGTTCGTCGGCGATCAGCAGGTCGGGCTCGCAGGCCAGGGCCATGGCGATCATCGCGCGCTGCCGCATGCCGCCCGAGAACTGGTGCGGGTACTCTCCCGCCCGCCGGCCCGGTTCCGGGATGCCGACCTCGCCGAGCATGTCGACGGCCCGTTTGCGGGCGGCGGCCCGGCCGGCTTTGAAGTGCACCCGGAAGTGCTCGGCGATCTGCTCGCCGACCGTGTAGTAGGGGTGCAGGCTGGAGAGCGGGTCCTGGAAGATCATGGCCATCCGGCGGCCGCGGACCCGGGAGAGCTCCCGCTCGGACAGGGTGGTCAGTTCCTGTCCGGCGAGGGCTACGGAGCCGGCGACCTCGACCGGGCCCCGGTGCAGGCCCATGACGGCGAGCGAGGTGACGGACTTGCCCGAGCCGGATTCGCCGACGATGCCGAGGGTGCGTCCGGCCTCGACGGTGAAGCCGATCGAGTCCACGGCCCGTACCGTCCCGCGCGCGGTGGTGAACGTGACGCGCAGATCGCGTACTTCGAGGAGCGGAGCGGTCATCAGTACCTCACTCTCGGGTCGATGACGGCGTACAGGAGGTCGACCAGGAGGTTGGCGACGACGATGAAGAAGGCGGCGAGCAGGGTCACCCCGAGGACCACGGGCTGGTCGGAGTTGACCAGGGCCCCGTAGAACAGCCTCCCGATGCCCGGGAGTCCGAAGATGGACTCGGTGATGACGGCGCCGGCGAGCAGCCCGCCGAGGTCCATGCCGAAGATGGTGAGGATCGGGGTCATCCCGGAGCGCAGCCCGTGTTTGACGACGACCGTCCGCTCGGGCATGCCCTTGGCGCGGGCGGTGCGGATGTAGGGCTCGGCCATCGCCTCGATCATCGAACCCCGGCTCTGGCGCGCGTACATGGCGGCGTAGAGCAGCGCGAGCGCGGTCCAGGGCAGCAGCAGGTTCGAGGCCCACGCGAAGGGGTTGTCGGTGAAGGCCTGGTAGGTGGGGTAGGGCAGGAGGCCGGCGATGCGGATGACCCCGTAGATGAGCATCACGGAGGTGAAGTACACGGGCAGCGAGGCGGCGGCGACCGCGCCGACCATCAGGGCCTTGTCGGTGGCGGTGTCCTTGCGCAGGGCGGCGGTGACCCCGGCGCCCAGGCCCAGGACCAGCCACAGTACGGCGGCGCCGACGGCGAGGGAGGCGGAGACCGGGAGCCGGTCCATGAGCAGGTCCCACACGGGCAGGGAGTTCTCGTACGAGTAGCCCAGGCACGGGAAGTCGCAGGCGACGGCGTACTGGCCGGTGCCGAGGGTGCGGCCGGTGAAGATGCCGGTCAGGAAGTCGGCGAACTGCCGCCACAGGGGCTGGTCGAGGCCCAGGTACGCCCGTACGTCGGCCAGGCGCTCGGCGCTGCAGGTCTTGCCGCAGGCGGCCGCGGCCGGGTCGGCGGGCAGGACGTAGAAGATGAGGAAGGTGACGGCGGCGATGGCGAGGAGGACGCCCGCGAGGGCGAGCAGCCGGCGGGCGAGGTAGGCGATCACGTGCGGCCGCCCCTCGGGTCGAGGATGTCGCGCAGCGCGTCGCCGAGCAGGGTGAAGGCGAGCACGGCGAGGAAGAGGAAGACGCTGGGGATGACGAAGTACATGGGGTCGGTCTCGTAGTAGGCGACGGACTCGGCGATCATCTGGCCCCAGGAGGGGGTGGGCGGGCGGACGCCGACGCCGAGGTAGCTCAGGGCGGCCTCGGTGCTGATCATCCCGGGGATGAGCAGGGTGGTGTAGGCGATGACGGGGCCCGAGACACCGGGGAGGATGTCGCGGGTCAGGATCCGCCAGGGGCCGGAGCCGCCGACGCGGGCGGCGTCGACGTACTCGCGGTGCTTGAGGGAGAGGGTCTGGCCGCGGACGACGCGGGCGACGCCGGGCCAGCCGAAGACCCCGATGACGGAGGTCATGAGGACGATCCGGTTGACGTCCTTGGCCACGGACAACATCGCGATCATGAAGATCAGTGAGGGGAAGGACATGGTGAGGTCCATGAGCCGGGACAGGACCGCGTCGGTGCGGCCGCCGAAGTAGCCGGCGGCGATTCCGGCGGCTGTGCCGGCGACGACCACGATGGCGGTGGCGGCGAAGGCGATGAGCAGGGAGACCTGTGCGCCGTGGACCACGCGGGCGAACAGGTCGCGGCCGGTGACGGGTTCGACGCCGAGCCAGTGCTCGGGGCTGATCCCGCCGAAGGAGCCGAGGGGCTGGCCGCCGAGGTAGGGGTCGATGGCGGTCTTGTCGAACTCTTCCGGCGACCAGCCGCCGAGCGCGCCCAGCCAGGGGGCGGTCACGGCCATGAGGACGAAGAGCAGGACGACGCAGAGGCTGACGCGGACGGCGGGGCGGCGGCGGAGCTCCCGCCGGGCGAGCTGCCAGGGGCTGCTGCCGGCGGTTGCCGCCGCGGGACCGTCCTTGGCAATGTCGGGGGCCGGGGCCCCGCCCGGGGCCGGGGCCGCCTGGCCGCCGGCACCGGGTGCGGTGGTGGTCATGGTGTCGGGGTTCCGTCGTCCTCAGCCCTGGCTCTTCGACGGGTCCTTGAGGCCGACCGTCGCGTAGTCGATCCCGCCGGTCCACACGGGGTGGCCGAACGCGCCGGCGATGTTGGGGCCGACGAGCAGCGGCTTGCGCTCCAGCAGGACCGGGATGGACGGGGACTTCTTCATGAGCTCCGCGTCCAGGTCGATCCAGGCCTGGTTGGCCTGCTTCGCGTCGGCCATGTTGTTGATCTCGTCGATCCGCTTCATGGTCGCCTCGTCGCGGAACTGGCTGTAGTTGCCCTGGTTGCCCTTGTCCTTGATGGTGCGTCCGTCGAAGACGAAGGGGATCCAGGTGGATCCGGACGGGTAGTCGGGGCACCAGCCGGTGAAGGTCATGTCGGGGGTGGTGGCGAGGTCGCCGATGACGTCGTAGTACGCGCCCGGGTCGACGGTGTCGATGACGACCTCGATGCCCGCGCGGGACAGGCCCTGCTGGATGGCCTCGGCGGCGCCCTTGTCACCGGTGGAGACGGACAGGGAGACCTTGAGCTTCTCCTTGCCGGCGGCCTTCAGCAGTTCCTTGGCCTTGGCCGGGTCGCCGGCCGGGGCGATCTTCAGCGTGTCGGCCTGCTTGCCGCCGGTCAGGGCCGGGGGCAGGTAGGCGGTGGCGATCTCGTTGAGGGCCGGGCCGCCGCCCGCGGTGACCACGGCCTCCTTGTCTACGGCGTACTGCATGGCCTCGCGGACCTTGGGGTCGTCGAAGGGGGCACGGGAGTTGTTCAGGAACAGCATCTCGGTACAGCCCTTGGACTCCGCGATCAGGCGCGCCTTGACGTCCGGCTTGGGCAGCACCTTGGGGGCACTCTCGGGGCGCATGTCGGCGTACTGGACGGTGGAGGCGTCGGCGCCCTCGCCGGCGATGATGCGGTCGTCGATCTGGCCGCCCTTGAGGCCCATGACGACGACGAACTTGTCGGGGTAGGCCTTGCGCACGGTGTCGGTCTTCGCGTCCCAGTGCTCGTTGCGGACCAGGACCAGCTTCTTGTCGCGGTCGTACGACTCGATCTTGTACGGCCCGGAGGAGAACGGGCGGGCGTCGTACTGGGTGCCCTTCTCCTGGGACTGGGGGACGGGCGAGAAGGTGGGCAGGGTGGCGGTCGCGGAGAACTCGGCGACCGGGCGCTTGAGTTCGAAGACGATCGTGCGGTCGTCGGGGGTCTTCACCGAGTCGAGGTGCTGCCCCTGGAGCGGGCCCTTGTAGCCCTCGGTCCCGGCCAGGTACTGGGCCGCGTAGTCGGGGCCGCCGGTGAGGTCGGGGGCGAAGGAGCGCTCGACGTTGTACTTGACGTCCTGGGCTCTGATCGGCGTGCCGTCCTCGTACTTCACGCCCTCCTTGAGGGTGAAGGTCCAGGTGCGGCCGCCGTTGGACGGGGTGCCGAGGTCGGTGGCCAGGTCGGGGACCACCTCGCTGCCGGCCTTGCCGGGCTCGGCCTTGAAGGTGACGAGCGTGCGGTAGAGGAGCCGGGTGGCGAAGTCCATGGTCGGCATGACCCAGTTGCGGGCGGGGTCGAGGTGCGCGAAGTCCTGGTTGGACAGGACGGTGAGGGTGCCGCCCTTGACCGGGCTGCCGCCGAGGATCTTGCCGTCGTTGGCGGCGGCGGGGTTGGACGCGCCGGCCCCCGCGGAGCCCTTCTTGGTGCCGGAGCAGCCCGAGGCGCCGAGTACGAGTGCTGCCACCAGGGCGGTGGCGAGGGCGAGTTGGGTGCGCTTGGTCATGGGTCACTCCAGTGAAGGGCCGCGCTCTAGGATGTGACCGGTAACATAGTAATGTGAAATTGTACTGACAAGGGGTTGGGCGGCCCGTTATCCAGCCGTGTCCAAATACGCCTGTCTGGAGGGCAGTTGGGCCCGGGACGCGACAGGGCCCGCCGTGGCGGGCCCTGTCGGAGCCGAGAGGCCGGGGCTGGAGGCCGGAGGTCGAAGGCTAGGGGCCGGAGGCTAGAGGCCGGAGCCGAGGCCGCCCGGGGTGCGGCCCACCGGTTCGTCGCGGCCCTGGGCCCACAGGGAGCGGACGTGGCCGAGGTGGCGGACCATGCAGGCCTCGGCCGCCGCGGCGTCACCGCTGATCATCAGGTCGAGCAGCTCGATGTGCTCCTCCGCCGAGGAGACCAGCTTTCCGGCCTCGTCCAGGCCCGTCAGGCCGTACAGCCGGGACCGCTTGCGCAGGTCGCCGACGGTCTCGACGAGCCGGTCGTTGCCGGCGAGCCCGAGCAGCGTGAGGTGGAAGCGGCGGTCCGCCTCCAGGTAGCCGATGAGGTTGTGCTCGCGCGCGCTGGTGACGATCTCCTCCGCGATCGGCCGCAGCGCCTCCAGCTGCTCGGTCGTGGCGATCTTCGTGATCCGGCCGATGGTCGGCACTTCGATCATCGTCCGCAGTTCGGTGAACTGGTCCAGGTCGCGCTCGCTGACCTCGGTGATCCGGAAGCCCTTGTTGCGGACCGGCTCGACCAGTCCCTCGCGGGCGAGGTCGAGCATGGCCTCGCGCACCGGGGTGGCCGAGACGCCGAGTTCGGCCGCGAGGCCGGGGGCCGAGTAGACGCTGCCGGGACGCAGCTCACCCGCTATCAGAGCGGCTCGGAGCGCGTGGCCGACCTGGTCGCGGAGCCGTTCCTGGGCCTTGATGAGACTGTGCTGCTTCAGGTCACCCATTGCATTTCCTCCGAGACCCCCGAACACCACCGACGCGCAGAGGAACAGCGTACAATGTCACGTTGCGCTGCTCACACTCCGGCGGCCTCGCACAGCGCGACCGCCACGGCAAGATCCTCCCAGGCCATGCCCACGCTCTTGAAGAGCTGTGGACAACTCTGCGCTCCGCCCGCCGGCATCCGCCCTGCGACCAGGTCGGCGAGGGTACCGGTGATGTGGCCGGGCCCGATCGCCCCTTCCGCCTCCGGGACCAGCAGGTCGCCGGCCTCGCGCAGGGCCGCCGCGCGGGATTCCACGTACACGGCCGCGCGTCGCACGAGGGCCGTGTCCGTCTCCCGGGCGGTCGGCTCGTGCGAGCCCACGGCGACGACGGTGGCGCCCGACCCGACGAGGCGCCCGTCGAAGAGCGGTTCCCGGGCCGTGGTGCAGCAGATGACCAGATCGGCGTCGGTCACCGCCTTCGGGGTGCCCGTCCGGGCGGGCAGCCCCAGGCCGCGGGCGTGCGCGGCGAGCCGCTCCCCGCTCGCCGGGTCGCGGGCGACCACCACCACCTCGGCCAGCTCCCTGACCGACAGGGCCGCTTCCAGATGCCCGTACGCCTGCGGTCCCGAGCCGAAGAGCACCAGCCGCAGCGGGCGCCCGGCCGGAGCCAGGTGGCGCAGCGCGAGGGCGGAGACGGCCGGCGTGCGCAGGGTGGTGAGGGCCGCGCCGTCGAGCAGGGCCAGCGGGCGCAGGGTGGGCCCGTCCAGCAGCAGGTAGGAGCCGGTGATCCGGGGCAGCCCGCGGGCCGGGTTGCCCGGCGCCACCCCTGCGATCTTCACGCCGGCGTACGAGCCGGACGCGGCCGGCATCAGCAGCAGTTCGCCCCCGCCCGGTACGGCGAGCGCGGTGCGCCGCGGGCAGCTCTCCGGGTCGAGGCCGCCGCGCAGGGCGGCGGCCAGGGCCTCGGTCGCCGCTGCCGGGGTGAGCAGGGCGGCCATCTCCCCAGCGCCGAAGTGCCGCAGGCCGCTCGAGGCGGGCCCCTTCACAGCGAGAACCCGCTGCCGAGGGCGTCGTGCGGGTCGAGCACGAAGGCGTGTTCGCCGGTGCGGTAGGCGGTGCCGGTGATCTCGGTGACCCCGCCGTCCAGCATCCGCCCGGTGAACATCGTGCCGGTGACCGACTCGTTCAGCAGGTCCTCGCCGGGGCCGAGCCGCCCGTCCTCCGCGAGCAGCGCGAGCCGCGTCGAGGTGCCGGATCCGCAGGGCGAGCGGTCGATCTGCCCGTCGGCGAACACGGTGACGTTGCGCTGGTGCGGCCCGAAGGGAGTGTCCGGGAGCTCCTCGTGGAGGATCACCCCGTACACCCCGGACAGCAGCGGGCCGTCGGGGTGCCAGGTGGCGGGGTGCGCGGCGAGCGCGGCCCGGATCTCCCGGCCGGCCCGCACCAGGGCGGGCAGGGAGGCCCGGGAGACGTCCAGGCCGAGGTCGCGGGCGCGGACGGAGGCGTAACAGGCCCCGGCGTGCGCGATGTCCACCTCGGCGAGTCCGAGGGTGGTGGCGACGGGGACCTTGCGGGCGCCCACCCGGGCCGGCACGTTGCGGAAGGTGACCCCGGTGGTGCGGCCGCCGTCCCGGTGCACGGTCGCGGTGACCCGCCCGGACGGTACGTCGATGCGCACCTGGGCGTCGCCGTGGTCCGGGGCGGCGACCCGGCCGGTGTCCACGGCCCAGGCTCCGAGGGCCATGGCGCCGTGGCCGCACGCGGTGGAGTAGCCGTCCTTGTGCCAGAACAGCACGCCGAAGTGGGCCCCGTCGTCGTCGGCAGGCACCACGAACCCCCCGTACATCCCGGCGTGTCCGCGCGGCTCCTGCACGAGCAGGCGCCGTACGTCGTCCAGCGCGCCCCGGCGCGGAGCGGTCCCGGAGCCTCCCGGGCCGATGGCGGTGGCGCAGCGCTCGGCAACGGTGTCACCGGGCACGGCCAGGCCCTCCGCGCCGCAGTCGACGATCCGGAAGGCCTCGCCGGCGGTGTGGTAGTCCACCGTTCGGACGGTGATCACAGCAGGAAGCCTCCGGGGAAGGGGTCGGCCGGGTCGAGGAAGTACTGGGCGGTGCCGGTGATCCAGGCCCGGCCGGTGACCGTGGGCACCACCGCCGGGAGCCCGCCGACGGTGGTCTCCCCGACCAGCCGGCCCGTGAACTCGGTGCCGATGAAGGACTCGTTGACGAAGTCCGTGCCGAGGTCCAGGAGTCCGCGGGCGTGCAGCTGGGCCATGCGCGCGCTGGTGCCCGTACCGCAGGGCGAGCGGTCGAACCAGCCGGGGTGGATGGCCATGGCGTGCCGGGAGCGGCGTGCGTCGGAGCCGGGGGCGGCGAGGTAGACGTGCTTGACCCCGGCGATGGAGGGGTTCTCGGGGTGGACGGGCCGGTCGTCGCCCGCGTTGATCGCGTCCATGACGGCGAGTCCGGCGGCGAGCAGGTCGTCCTTGCGGGCGCGGTCGAAGGGGAGGCCGAGGGCCTCGAGTTCGACGAAGGCGTAGAAGTTGCCGCCGTAGGCGAGGTCGTAGGTGACCGTGCCGTGGCCGGGGACCTCGGCCTTCAGGTCGAGGCCGACGCTGAAGGAGGGGACGTTGGTGAGGGTGACGGCGGTGGCCGCACCGTCCTCGACGCGGACGTCGACGCTCACCAGTCCGGCGGGGGTGTCGAGCCGGACGGTGGTGACCGGCTCGACGACCGGCACCATGCCGGTCTCGACGAGGACGGTGGCGACACCGATGGTGCCGTGCCCGCACATGGGGAGCAGGCCGGACACCTCGATGTAGAGGACGCCGTAGTCGGCGTCGGGGCGGGTGGGGGGCTGCAGGATGGCGCCGCTCATCGCGGAGTGCCCGCGCGGCTCGTACATGAGCAGGGTGCGGACGTGGTCCGTGTGCTCGATGAAATGGAGCCGCTTCTCGGCCATCGTGGCGCCGGGGATCACCCCGACTCCCCCGGTGATCACCCGGGTCGGCATCCCTTCGGTGTGCGAGTCCACCGCGTGGTAAACGTGGCGCGTACGCATCAGGCGTCCCCTCCAGCTGGTTAGTTGAGGCCCTCGGCGAGGGCCTTCTCGGTGGCGGCGCGGACGGCGGCCTCGGTCTCGCCGGTGAGCGGGAAGCGCGGCGGGCGGGTGGCACCGCCGGGGCGGCCGGCCAGGTCCATGGAGAGCTTGATGGCCTGGACGAACTCGGTCTTGGAGTCCCAGCGCAGCAGGGAGTGCAGGGACTTGTAGAGCGGCAGGGCGGTGGTGAGGTCCCCCGCGACGGCGGCCCGGTAGAGAGTGGCGCAGGACTGGGGCAGGGCGTTGGGGTAGCCGGCGATCCAGCCGACGGCGCCCGCGAGGGCCAGTTCGAGCAGGACGTCGTCGGCGCCGATGAGCAGGTCGAGGCCGGGGGCGAGTTCGGCGATCTCGTAGGCGCGGCGCACGTCCCCGCTGAATTCCTTGACGGCGACGATGGAGCCGTCGGCGTGCAGCCGGGCGAGGAGGGCCGGGGTCAGGTCCACCTTGGTGTCGTACGGGTTGTTGTAGGCGACGACGGGCAGTCCGGCGCGGGCGACCTCGGCGTAGTGGGCGCGCACGGTCTCCTCGTCGGCCCGGAAAGCGTTGGGCGGCAGGAGGAGTACGGAGCCGGCGCCGGCCTCGGCGGCCTGTTCGGCCCAGCGGCGGGCCTCGGCACTGCCGTAGGCGGCGACGCCGGGCATGACGCGGGCGCCGTCCCCGGCGGCTTCGACGGCGGTGCGCACGACCTGTGCGCGCTCCTCGTCGGTGAGGGTCTGGTACTCCCCGAGGGAGCCGTTGGGGACCACGCCGTCGCAGCCGTTGGCGATCAGCCAGGCCACGTGTTCGGCGTAGGCGTCGTAGTCGACGCTGAGGTCCTGGCGCAGCGGGAGCGCCGTGGCGACCATGATGCCGTGCCAGGGGCGGGTGCGGGTGCGGGGCGCGGGGGTGTGCGCGTGGGTCATGAGAGGGCTCCCTAGAGTGGTGTGTGACATTTTACTAGCGGGTGCGGGATGGCCACAAGGGCCGGGGCGCCCCGATCAGCGGTCCGCGGGCGGAAGTTCGGCGAGCCGGCGCAACGGGACCGGGCAGGACAGCGGCCGCCTGTCGGCCGGCTGCTCCTCCCCGGCGAGGGCGGCGACGGCCGGGCCGCACATCCGGCCCTGGCACCAGCCCATGCCCGCCCGGGTCAGGAGCTTGACGGTACGGGCGTCGCGCGCGCCGAGGTCCTCGGCCGCCTCCCGGATCCGGCCGGCCGGGACCTCCTCGCAGCGGCACACGACGGCGTCGTCGCGCACCCAGCCGGTCCAGCCCGCGCCCGGCCGGTGGGCGGCGGCCATCGCGTCGGCGAAGGCGCGCAGCCGCGCGCGGCGGCGGGTGAGCCGGGGGCCGCACGGCACGCCCGCGATGGAGTGGGCCGCCAGTTCACCCTCGGCCATGGCCAGTTGGGCGCCGCCGATGCCGCCGGTCTCGCCCGCCGACCAGATGCCGGGGACGGAGGTCCGCTGTTCGGCGTCGAGGACGAGGGCGACGGTGCCGTCGGGGCTGCGCCGGGTGGCGCAGCCGAGGCCGGTGGCGAGTTCGAGCTGGGGGACGAGCCCGTGGCCGACGGCGAGGGCGTCGCAGGGGATCCGGCGGGCGGTACCGGGCAGCGGGCGCCACTCCCGGTCGAGCCGGGCCACGGTGACGGCCTCGACCCGGTCGGTGCCGTGGGCCTCGGTGACGGCGTGCCGGGTGAGCAGCCGCACGTGGTGGCGGGCCAGCGCCCCGCCGTAGCCGGCGGCCTCCACGAGCTTGCCGGGGTTGCGCAGCAGGACGGGGATCCGGCCGGCGTACGCGGTGTAGGCGGCGGCCTCCACCACGGCGGGCACGGTGGCTCCGGCGGCGGCGAGGGACCCGGCCACGGCGAGCAGCAGCGGCCCGCTCCCGGCGACGACCACCCGCTTGCCCGGCAGGACCAGCCCGGCCTTGAGCATGGCCTGCGCCCCGCCGGCCCCGACCACGCCGGGCAGGGTCCAGCCGGGGAAGGGCAGTTGCCGCTCGTGGGCCCCGGTGGCGATGAGCACGGCCGAGGCGTCGACCGAGGCCGCCGCCTCCTCGGGCCCGGCCACGGCGTGCAGGGTCCAGTCCGTGGCGGGCGCGGCCGCCCTGCCCGGGACGACCGTCCACACGTGGTGGAGCGGGAGGTAAGTGATCCGGCCGGCCGATTCGTGCGCGCGCAGGGCGGCTTCACGGGTCGCGAACTCGGCCCAGCCGTGGTGCAGGGCCTCCGGGCGAGCCGCGCCCAGGCCCGGGGCGGGGTGGCGGTAGTACTGCCCGCCGGGGCGCTCCCCCGCGTCGAGCAGGGCGACCCGCAGCCCGAGCCCGGCGGCCGTGACGGCCGCAGCCAGCCCGGCCGGGCCGGCCCCGACGACGGCGAGGTCGAAACCGTGGGCGCCGGCACTCGCGGCAGGAGCAGCGGCGGAAGCGGCGGCCGAGCTCGCGGCGGGACCGGACGTGCGCGCGGCAGGAGCAACGGCAGGGCTGTCGGAGGCAGCGGCGGGGCCGGCCGGGCCGGAGCCGACGACCGCGAGATCGGCACGGGCGGGCGCGGGCCCGGAAGCGGACCCGGCGGCGGGCACCTGCACGGCGACAGGCAGCGGCACGGGCACAGCGGCAGGCGCGGACCCCGCGGCAAGCACCGGCCCGGCGGCAGGGGCCGGCAGGTCTGCGAGATGCGCGCGGCCCGCGCGACCGGCGGGTTCAGACGGCGAGGTCGGCATGACCGGTTCCCTCCTGGGTGGTGACGGTGTCCCCCGGCCGGGCCGGGACCAGGCAGGCGCGCTGGTTCGGGCGGCCGTTGACGGTGACGAGGCAGTCGTAGCAGCTGCCGATCCCGCAGAACGCGCCACGCGGGGCGCCCCCCTCGCGGGTGGTCCGCCAGGCCAGGATCCCGGCGCCCCAGAGCACCGCGGCGATGCTCTGGCCGGGCAGGGCGGGCAGGTCCCGCCCGTCGAAGGTGATCTCGTGCGCGGCCGCCGGGGTGCCGCCGACCAGGGAGCGGGGGCTGCGCATCAGGAGGGCTCCTCGGGGGTGTCGGCGGGGGTGTCGGCGGCGCCCGCGTCCGTACCGAAGCGGTCCGGGCGGAACGGGTGTGCGGGCAGCGGCGGTTCGGCCCCCGTCAGGGCGGCGGCGATCAGCAGCCCGGTGGCGGGGGCCAGGCCGATGCCCGCCCCCTCGTGGCCGCAGGCGTGCAGCAGCCCGGGGCGGCGGGGGTCCTGGCCGATCGCCGGGAGGTGGTCCGGGAGGTAGGGGCGGAAGCCGTGGTAGGTGCGCAGGACCCGGACGTCGGCCAGCACCGGGAAGAGCGCCGCCGCCTGCGCGGCCAGGCGGCGCAGGGCCTCCGTCGAGAGGGAGCGGTCGAAGCCGACCCGCTCCCGGGTGGCGCCGATCAGGACGGGGCCGGACGGGGTGCCCTCGACCACGGCCGAGGACTGCAGGGCGGCGGAGCCGCTGGCGACGTCCGCGATGTAGTCGGCGGCGTAGACCTTGTGCCGGACCACCCGCGGGAGCGGCTCGGTCACCAGGACGAAGCCGCGGCGCGGGAGGACGGGCAGGGCGACCCCGGCCAGCGAGGCGATGTGGCCGCCCCAGGTGCCGGCCGCGTTCACCACGGCCGGGGCCAGGAGTTCGCGGCGCGGGGTGCTGACCCCTCGTACGGCACCCCGGTCCAGCAGTACGCCCGTCACCTCCTCGCCGAGGTACACCTCGGCTCCGGACGCGGCCAGCAGCCGCGCTGCCGCCTGGGCCGGCTGGACCTGGGCGTCCTGCGGGTAGTGGAACCCGCCCGCCAGGCCCGGGGCCAGGTGCGGCTCCAATTCGTGCAGGGCGTCGGCGGGCACCTCGACCGCGTCGACCCCGGCCTTGCGCTGGCCCTCGGCGAAGCTCCGCAGGGCCTGCACGGTGGTCTCGTCCGGGGCGACGACGAGCCCGCCCTTGGGCTCGTGCTCGATCGCGCGCGGGAGGACCGCGGCGAGTTCGGTCCAGAGCCGGGTGGAGAGGAGGGCGAGGTCGAGTTCCGGTCCCGCCTCCTTGTCGGAGACGAGCAGGTTGCCTTCGCCGGCGCCGGTCGTGCCGCCCGCGACGGGTCCGCGGTCGACCACGGCCACGGAGAGCCCGGCGCGGGCCGCGTAGTACGCGCAGGCCGCCCCGACGACGCCGGCGCCGATGATCACGGCGTCCAGGGAGTGTCTCTTGAGCACGACAGTAATATGTCACATTCTTTAGTGCCTGCCCAGACCGGTCCTGCACCCTCCTCAGGCGCAGGACCGGTCCGGTGCCGGGTCAGCTGCGGAGCGGTCCCTCACAGCTGTAACTCGTGCTCCCCGCCTTTTTGTTGCTCCAGATCTCCAGCGGACCGAAGGAGCAGTTCATGTCGGCGAGGTTGTTGGAGGCCGCGCCCGCCCGGTCGAGGATGAAGTAGTCGACCGTTTCCGACACGTCCTTGAAGTTCTGGTCGTCGCTGCGCCAGTTCTTCAGGTTCGCGGTGATCCGGCCGGTACAGGTGAACCGGCGCTTGCCGGGGTCGCCGTTCTCCACGCAGTCCGGGGTGTTGTAGGTGGCCGTGGCGAAGGACGACTTCACCGACGCGAGCGCCGAGTCGCGCAGCCGGTCGTTCGGGGTGAAGGAGGTGTTCGGCACGTAGAGCTGGTCGACCTTGGCGATCTGCGCGTCCAGGAAGCGGTCGTAGTCGCGCTGGAGGTAGGCGTCCGATCCCAGCCGGTGGCGCCAGGCGTCGTACGCCGCCACGTCGTCGTTCCGCAGGTGGGTGTACATCTCGCGCAGCAGGGAGGGCTTCTCGGTCCAGAGGAACTCGAAGAAGGTGCCGGCGTAGCTGTAGAAGCGGAAGCCGTCGCCGTCGTAGGTGGCGTTCAGCAGCTGCTCGACGCTCATGCGCGGGCCGCCGCCGGAGGTGTCGTTGATGATGCTCTTGACGAGGGACTTGCGGACGGCGATGCCGTTGTCGCGGGTGGCGCCGTCGAAGAACTCGGCCGTGCCCTCGTCCATGGCGGTCGTGCGGTCGCCCTCGTACCAGGGGCCCTCGCCGAAGAAGCCGGGGACGGCGTAGCGGCCGTTGAGGTAGTGCGTGTACTCGTGGCGGAAGAGCTCCTCGAGGGTGAGGGAGGAGTCCTGCGGGACGCGGCGCTGGTAGGTGTAGAAGGTGGCGCCGTTCTCGATGTAGATGCCGCCGTTCTCGGTGCCGTAGCCGGTCAGGATCGGGTGGTAGTTCACGTAGTCGGCGCGGGAGGCGTAGAGCACGATGTTCAGCGTGGTGTTGGGGTCGCCCGCGAGCGGCTGCTCGGTGCCGAGCACGCGGTGGTACTGGGACTTGACCTGCTTGCTCGCGTAGTAGAGCTGGTCGACGGTGGCCCGGTCCAGGGCGGTGCGGACCTTGATGGCGCCGTTGTCGTAGGAGTAGGTGTAGGGGAAGAGCTGCTTCTCGATGTCCTCCTTGCACACCCCGTACGGCTTGCAGGCCTCGTAGAAGTTGAGCCAGGAGACCAGCTTGGCCCACTGCTCGCTGCCGTCGCCGAAGCCGGCCTTGACGGGCCCCAGCAGTGCGCCGAGGTCGGCGACGACCTGGTCCCGGAGGCCGTCGACCTGCCCGAAGCGGGCGTACTCGCTGAGCGCGTCGCGCGCCACCCAGGCGTTGGCCGTGCCCTTGAGGTGCGTGTACGTCGAGAAGGCCTTGAAGGCGGCGCGGTAGGAGGCGTCGCCCGCCACGGCGGAGTGGAAGGCGGTGTCCTGGTTGCCGGGGTAGACGCCGAGGTAGCTGACGGAGAGGGCGGCGAGCGCCGCACCCGCCCAGGTCGCGTCGTGGTGGGTGGCCGGGTGGGCCGGGTCCATGGTGGCCAGGACCTTCTTGATGAGGCCGAGCTGGTGCTGGCGCAGGCCGGGCGCGCTGGCCGCGTAGAGGGCCTCGCGCAGGGTGCGGGCGTTGGTGGGCGTCACGTCGAAGGTGCGGGCGGCGTTGCCGAAGTCCGCGATGGCCCGGCGCATGGCGTCGACGGTCGGGGCGTCGGTGACGTCGATCTCGGAGCGCGAGTAGTCGTGGTAGGCGACCGCGTGCAGGTAGGTGAACATCTCCTCCAGGTGGGAGGAGTTGCGGCCGTCGTGGGCGGCGGCCAGGGCGGATATCCGGCGGGAGACGGCCTGGACGTGCGCGTCCGACATCACCGGGGCCAGGCGGGCGTCCCAGGTCCAGATGAGGCCGCGCAGGCACCCGTCGGCGAGGACGGCCTGGTCGCCGAGGAAGTCGGCGAACTGCTCCGGAGTGAGGTTCGCGATCCCGTCGAGGGTGCAGGGGACGCCGGCGGCGACGCTCTTGGCGGTGGGGGCCGCCTTGGCCGTCCTGCCGCGCTTCTGCAGGTCGTCGGCGGGCGCGGAGGCGGCCGTCGCGGCGCCGGGGACCTGGCCGGTGATGGCCTGTCCACCCGGGGCCGGGGCGGGCGCGGGGGTGTTGTCCTTCGCGTGGGCGAGACGGTCGACCTCGTCGAACGGGTTCCCCGTGGGGCCGGAGGCGGGAGCGGCCTGGGCGCCCGCGAAGGCGGCCGGGGCAGGGGCCTGCGGCGCGGCGGCCTGCGTGGTTGCCTGGCCCGCGGTGGCGAGGAGGGTCACGGCCACGGCGGAGGCGAGGAGGGAAGAGCGCACTGCTCTGTGCTGGAACACCGAGAACTCCTGTGTGGAGAGGGTGAGGTGGGGGGTGGTGCGTGAACGGTCCTGAGTTCGTCTGTTCTGGGCCAACTGCCCTGGGTCACACGGCGTTTGACGGGGGTTAACGTGCCGCGGTGTGAGCTGTAACATAGTAATGTGAAATTGCACTGACAAGACCTGTGCGCCCACCAGTTCGCATCTTTCTTGAAGGAGCCTCGTGACCGAGAACCCCGCCCCCCTCAACACGGGCAGTCACGACCGCCCGGTATCCGCGGAGTTGTCCCGCTTCATGGCGGGCGACTGGGCCGCTTCCCCGCTCCCCGCCTCCGCGCGCGTCCCGGCCCACGCCGTCACCCCGGCCCGCCGGGCACGCCTCTCGGCCCGCTTCCCCGGCGAGCGGCTGATCGTCCCGGCCGGCGAACTGAAGGTCCGCTCCAACGACTGCGACCACCGCTTCCGCCCGCACAGCGCGTACGCCTGGCTGACGGGCCTCACGGGCGAGGACCAGGCCGGACACGTCCTGGTCCTGGAGCCCTCGGGCCCGCACGCGCACGAGGCGGTGCTCTACCTGCGGCCGCGCTCGCCCCGGGCGGACGGGAACGAGGAGTTCTTCCGGGACCGCCGGTACGGGGAGTTCTGGGTGGGCCGCCGGCCGGACCTCGCGGAGGCGCAGAGCCTCACCGGCATCCGCTGCGCGCACCTGGACGAGCTGGGGTCACCGGCCGGCCGCAACGCGGCCTCCGACGCGGAACTGGCTTCCGCGCTGTCGGAGTTGCGCCTGGTGAAGGACGCGTGGGAGGTCGAGCAGCTCCAGCTGGCCGTCGACCACACCACGGCGGGCTTCGAGGACGTCGTACGGGCCCTGCCGCGCGCGCTGGCCCATCCGCGCGGGGAGCGGTGGATCGAGGGCGTCTTCGGCCTGCGCGCGCGGGCCGAGGGCAACGGCACCGGGTACGAGACGATCGCGGCCTCCGGCGCCCACGCCTGCACGCTGCACTGGATCCGCAACGACGGCCGACTGAACGGGGACGAGCTGCTCCTGCTGGACGCGGGCGTGGAGACGGACACCCTCTACACGGCGGACATCACCCGCACCCTCCCGCTGTCGGGCCGCTTCTCCCCCGTCCAGCGGCAGGTCTACGAGCTGGTCCTGGCCGCCCAGGAGGCGGGCATGGCGGCGCTGCGCCCGGGCGCGAGCTTCGGGGACTTCCACCGGGCCGGCATGCGGGTGATCGCGGAGGGCCTGGCGGAGTGGGGCGTCCTGAAGGACGCGGAGGGCGACCTGCACCGGCGGTACACGCTGTGCAGCAGCGGGCACATGCTGGGGCTGGACGTGCACGACTGCGCGAAGGCGCGGGCGGAGACCTACCTGGACGGCGTCCTGGAGGAGGGCCAGGTCCTCACCGTGGAGCCGGGCCTGTACCTCCAGCCCGACGACGAGACCCTCCCGGCGGAGCTGCGGGGCATCGGGATCCGCATCGAGGACGACCTGGTCGTCACGGCGGACGGCGCCCGCCTGATGTCGGGCGCGCTGCCGCGCACCGTCGCCGGGATAGAGGAGTGGATGGGCGGCCTGCTGGAGGGCCAGTACTCCAGCTGAGGTTCGGGATTTGTCACAGGGATGTTGCCCGTCGTCGCTGGTAGTGGCATCGCTGGGCAACATCCCTATGACACGTATCGAACCTCGGCTGGAGTACCAGGCCGTCCCTGCCGTCTTCGGACCGGGCGGCGGTCAGACGGAGCGGGCGGCCGGTCGGCACTCCGAGTCCAACCAGGCTCCGGCGGGCCGGATCTCGTACGGATCCGCCCGGGAAGCCCGTCGCCCACGACCCGTCAGGTGCCGCCGCCCGGGAGCGCGGCCCGGGGGGCCGTCAGGCAGGCCGTGAGCTCCTCGACGAAGGCCTCCAGGTGGGGCGGGCGCGGCCCGGTCCGAGTGGCGCAGAACCAGGTGCGGGTCAGCGGCTGCGCGCCGATCCGCACGAGGGCGAGGCCGTGCGAGGCGACGTACGGGGCGGCCACCCAGTTGGGCAGGACCGTCACCCCCTGGCCGCCCGCGACCATCTCGACGACCAGTTCGGTGACCACCGGCATGGTGGTGATCCGGCCGGGCCGGGCCCCCGGCGGGATCGGCAGCGGCGTCGAGGGGATGCGGCTCTGGTCGTAGCCGTCGTAGAGGACCATGTCGACGCCGTCGAAGTCACGGGCGGTCAGGTGCGCCCGCGCGGCCCACGGGTGTCCGGCGGGCACCACGGCCATCATCTCGTCGTCGAACAGCTTGGTGAGGGAGACCCTGTCCACCTGCAGATCCGGCTTGGTGACCAGCGCGACGTCGACGAGGTCGGCGAGCAGCGCCGGCACCGGCGCGTCGTCGGGGACGGTCTCCAGGCGTACGTCGATGTCCGGCTCGCGCTCGCGGAAGGCGCGCAGTACGGGCGGCAGCCAGGGGAAGGTCGTGCTGCACTGCGCGGTGAAGCGCACCCGCCGGTCGCGCCCGTCGCGGATCTCCCTCAGGTCCCGGGAGGCCGAGGCCAGTTCGCCGAGGACCTGGCGGGCCGCCACGAGCATCCGGCGGCCGGCTGCGGTGGGGACCAGGCGGCGGCCCTTGCGGTCGAAGAGGGGCATGCCCAGGCGGGCCTCCAGGCGGGTGAGCCGCTGGCTGAGCGCCGGCTGGCTCACGTAGAGCCGCTCGGCGGCCGCGGTCAGCGAGCCGGCCTCGGCCGTGGCGTCCAGGAGCTCCAGGTCACGCAGATCCACATCCATAACGTGGGATTATGACATGCTCCATTTTACGTCGTGGTGTTATGGGTTGATGGTTCGTAGGTTTCTGGTGTCAGCAAGACGGACCCCTCGCCCCGGGAGGCACACACACCATGAACGCCAACACCAACGCCACCACCATCACCGCTCTCGTCACCGGCTCCTCCAGCGGCATCGGGCTGGACATCGCCCGCGCCTTCCTGGCGAGCGGCGCCAACGTCGTCCTCAACGGCCGGAACTCCGACCGCCTCGCCAAGGCCGCCGCCGGTCTCGGACACCCGGAGCGGACCGCCTGGGTCGCGGGCGCCATCGCCGAACCGGAGACCGGCGAGGCGCTCGTCCGCACCGCGCTCGACCGGTTCGGCGGGATCGACGTCCTCGTGAACAACGCGGGCACCTTCGCCTCCAAGCCCTTCACCGAGGTCACCGAGGCCGAGCTCGACGGATTCCTGACGGGCAACCTCAAAGGGACCTACCTCACCACGCAGGCCGTGGTGCGGGCGCTGCGCGCCCAGGGCCGCGGCGGCAGCATCGTCAACATCGGCACCGTCCTGGTGGACCACGCGCTGGCCGGCTTCCCGGCCTCCGCACCCGTGGTCAGCAAGGCCGGGGTGCACGCGCTGACGACCAGCCTGGCCGCCGAGCTCGCCGCCGACGGGATCCGCGTCAACCTCGTGTCGCCCGGCATCATCCGCACCCCGCTCCACGCGGGCTCCGATGTGGACTCCTTCGGCGGACTCGCCCTGCTGAACCGGGTCGGCGAGGCCCCCGAGGTCGCCGACGCCGTGCTCTACCTCGCGGGCGCCACGTTCGTCACCGGCCACGCCCTGCGCGTGGACGGCGGCCACGTGACCGGCCGCGCCGCCTGAGCCCCGCCTGCCCGCCCGCCCACTCCCCTCTCACCGGAAGGACATACACCGCCATGCCGTACGTCAACGTCAAGATCACCCGTGAGGGCGCCACCGCCGCCCAGAAGGCCGAGATCATCGCCGGTGTGACCGACCTGCTGGTCAGGGTCCTCGACAAGGACCCGGCCACCACCTTCGTCCTCATCGACGAGGTCGACCTGGAGGACTGGGGCGTCGGCGGCGTCCCGACCGAGGAGTACCGCCGGACCCGTGCGCGGAGCTGAGCGTGACGGGCCCCGCTCCCCTTCGGCGGTCACGGCAGGACCGCGACCCCGTCGAGTTCGACCTGGGCCCGGTCGTCCCAGAGGCGGACCACGCCGATGACGGCCATCGCCGGGTAGTCGCGGCCCGCCAGCCGGCGCCAGATGCGGCCCAGTTCGGCCGAGCACTCGCGGTACGCCGCCACGTCCACGGCGTACACCGTCACCCTGGCCAGGTCCCTCGCGGCGCCGCCCGCCGCCGCGAGGGCGGCCAGGAGGTTGGTCAGGGCCACCTCGAACTGCTCCGGCAGGGTCTCCCCCACCACCTTGCCCGAGCCGTCCAGGGCGGTCTGGCCGGCCAGGAAGACGAGCCGGGACCCGGTGGCGGCGACCGCGTGCGAGAAGCCCGTCGCGGGCGACAGTTCCGGCGGGTTGATCCGTTCCGGGCTCATCCGGCCGCCACCTCCCCGGGCAGCGTCCCGTACAGCTCCTTCGCGATGATCGTGCGCTGCACCTCGCTCGCCCCCTCGTAGATCCTCGGCGCCCGCACCTCCCGGTAGAGGTGCTCCAGCAGGTGGCCCCGCCGCAGGGCGACCGCCCCGTGCAGCTGGACCGCGTGGTCGACCACGTACTGGGCCGTCTCCGTGGCCAGCAGTTTCGCCATGGCCGCCCGGCGCGGAACGTCCGCGGCGCCCCGGTCGTAGGCCCCGGCGGCCGCGTACACGAGCAGCCGGGCCGCCTCCGTGCGGGTGGCCATCTCGGCGACCCGGTGCGCCACCGCCTGGAGGTCGCTCAGCGTCCCGCCGAACGCCGCCCGCCCCGCCGTGTACGCCAGCGTCGCGTCGAGCGCGGCCCTGGCCATGCCCACCGCGAAGGCGCCGACGCTCGGCCGGAAGAGGTTCAGGGTGTCCATCGCGACGCGGAAGCCCCGCCCGGGTTCACCGAGCAGGTCCCGCGGGCCGACCGGGACGGCGTCGAAGGTGAGGGAGCCGATCGGGTGCGGGGACAGCATGTCCAGCGGTTCGCCGGAGAGTCCGGGACGGTCGGCCGGGACGAGGAAGGCCGAGACGCCCCTCGCCCCCGGTCCTTCACCCGTCCGGGCGAACACCGTGTAGAAATCTGCTTCCGGGGCGTTGGAGATCCAGCACTTCTCCCCGCTGAGCCGCCAGCCGCCCCGCGCGTCCGGGTCGGCCCCGGCCGCGAGCGCCAGCGCCGCCGCGTCCGAGCCGGCGCCCGGCTCGCTCAGTGCGAAGGCCGCCACCGCCCGCCCGGTGCGCACCTGCGGCAGCCAGCGCTCCCGTTGCGCCTCGCTCCCGGCCTTGAGCACCGGGTACGCCCCCAGCCCCTGGAGGGCGAGGGCCGTCTCGGCCTCCGTGCAGCCGTAGGCGAGGGACTCGCGCAGCAGGCAGAGTTCCAGCGCGCCCGAGGCGAACACCCGCTCCAGCAGGCCCAGCTCGCCCAGCGCGGCCAGCAGCGGCCGGTTGACCCTTCCCGGTTCCCCCTTCTCGGCCAGCGGCCTCAGCCGGTCGGCCGCCAGTGCGCGCAACTGCCCGCACCACTCCTCCTGGTCCACCCCGAGCGCGAATCCGGTCATCCGTATGTCCCCGCATCTATCGCGTCCTGTTGACTGCCGTCACCATCACGATACGCTCGTAGGGCAACAGCACGGCCGGCCCCACCCACTCCGGACCGCTGCAGGGGGCGACCCGCCTTGGACCTCATGCCTTCCGCTCACACGGACACCTTCGCCCGTGACCATCTGCCACCCGCCCACACCTGGCCGGAGCTGGTCTTCGATCTGCCCGAACTGGCCTACCCCGACCGCCTGAACTGCGGGGCGGAGCTGCTCGACGCCACCATCGGCCGGTTCGGCCCCGAGGGCGCCGACCGCCCGGCCTTCCGCAGCGGCACGGGCGAGGTGTGGACGTACGGCGGGCTCCGCGAGCGCGTGGACCGCCTCGCCCACGTGCTCACCGTCGACCTCGGCGTCGTCCCCGGCAACCGGGTGCTGCTGCGCGGACCCACCGGCCCCTGGCTCGCCGCCTGCTGGCTGGCGGTCATGAAGGCGGGCGCGGTGGCGGTGACCGTACTGCCCCAGCAGCGCGCGAAGGAGCTGGCCACGGTGTGCGCGATGGCCCGGGTCCAGCACGCCCTGTGCCATGCGGACGTGCTGGACGACCTGGTCAAGGCCGAGGTGCCGGGGCTGCGGATCACCGCGTACGGGGGCGGCGCCCGGGACGACCTGCTGCGGCTGGCCGAGAGACACGAGGGGCCCTTCCCGGCCGCCCCGACCTCCGCCGACGACGTCGCCCTGATCGCCTTCACCTCCGGGACCACCGGCCGGCCCAAGGGCTGCATGCACTTCCACCGCGACCTGCTCGCCGTCGCCGACACCTTCTCCCGCAGCGTGCTGCGCCCCCGCCCGGACGACGTGTTCGCGGGCAGCCCGCCGCTCGGGTTCACCTTCGGCCTCGGCGGGCTGGTCGTCTTCCCGCTGCGGGCGGGCGCGTCCGCGCTGCTGCTGGAGGAGGCCGTGCCGCGCCGGCTTCTGCCCGCGCTGGCGGAGCACCGGGTGACGGTGCTGTTCACCGCGCCCACCGCGTACCGGACGATGCTGGACGCCCTGGGCCCGTACGACGTGGGCATGTACGACCTGTCCGCGCTGCGCCGCTGCGTCTCGGCCGGGGAGAACCTGCCCGCCGCCACCTGGCAGGCCTGGTACGAGCGCACCGGCCTGCGGATCATCAACGGCATCGGGGCGACCGAGCTGCTGCACATCTTCATCTCCGCCGCCGACGAGGAGATCCGGCCCGGTACGACCGGCCGGGTGGTCCCGGGCTGGCAGGCCCGGGTGGTGGACCGGTCCGGCCGGCCGGTCGCGGACAACGAGCCGGGGCTGCTGGCCGTACGCGGCCCGGTGGGCTGCCGCTACCTGGCGGACCCCCGTCAGGGTGAGTACGTACAGGACGGCTGGAACGTCACCGGTGACACCTACGTGCGCGATCCGGAGGGCTACTTCCGCTACGTCGCCCGGGCCGACGACATGATCGTCTCGGCGGGGTACAACATCGCGGGCCCGGAGGTGGAGGAGGCCCTGCTGCGTCACCCGGACGTGGTGGAGGCGGCGGTGGTGGGCCGCCCGGACGAGCGACGCGGGCAGATCGTGGTGGCGTACACCGTCGCCCGTGACGGCGTGGTCCTCACCGAGGAGGCCCTGCGCTCCTTCATGCGGGCGGAGCTGGCCCCGCACAAGTGCCCGCGCTCCTTCGTCTTCCTCCCCGCGCTCCCGCGCACGGCCACGGGCAAGCTCCAGCGCTTCCGGCTGCGGGACCCCGACACCCGGCCGGACCGGCCCGACCGGCCCGACCGGCCCGACGGCCTAGAGTGAAACCGTGGTCGAGCAGCACACCCCGCGATCCCTGATCGTCACGTTCTACGGAGCCTACGGGCGGGCCTTCGAGGGCCCGGTCCCGGTGTCCGCGCTGGTCCGCCTGCTGGGCGCGGTCGGCGTCGACGCCCCGTCGGTCCGCTCGTCGGTGTCCCGGCTGAAGCGGCGGGGCTTCCTGCTGCCCGAGCGCGCCGCGGACGGCTCGGCCGCGTACGGCCTCTCCGAGGAGGCGCAGCAGCTGCTGGACGACGGCGACCGCCGGATCTACGGCAGTCCGCAGCTGTCGGAGGAGTGGCTGGTGGCGGTGTTCTCCGTCCCGGAGCAGGAACGGAACAAGCGGCACCTGCTGCGTTCCCGGCTGGCCCGGCTCGGTTTCGGCGCGGTGGCGCCGGGCGTGTGGATCGCCCCGGCCCGGCTGGCCGAGGAGACCGCGCACACGCTGGAGCGGCTGCACCTGACGCCGTACGTGGAGCTGTTCCGCGGGGCCCACCTCGGCTTCGCGCCGAGCGCCGAGGCGGTGGCCCGCTGGTGGGACCTGGCGGCCCTGGCCAAACAGCACGAGGAGTTCCTCGACCTGCACGAACCGGCCCTGCGCGCCCTCCAGGCGGGTCCGGAGCCGGCGCCGGAGAAGGCCTACCGCGGCTACCTGTTCGCGCTGGACTCCTGGCGGCGCCTGCCGTACGCCGACCCGGGCCTGCCGCGCGAGCTGCTCCCGGCGGGCTGGCCGGGCGACCGGGCGGCGGCCGTCTTCGCCGAACTCCACGCGCGGCTACGGTTCCACGAACCCGGCGCCGACGTCCCGCACGTGGCCCGGCGTCCTCTCGATGATCGCTTCCGGGCTGCTGGGCGCCGCGGCCGGATGCCTGGCCATCGCCCTCTCGTCACGCGCACGCGCCTACTGCGACGCGGGCTGGGAAGCGGGTGGTGTGGCCGAGCTGACCTTCCTGCTCCCGGTCCTGGTGGTGGGCTTCGCGGTGTGCGCGGTGGTGGTCGCGATGCTCATGCCGCGCCGGCACCCGCTGCTGCGGATGGTGCCGGTGGTGATCGTGCTGGGGGTGCTGGTCATCTGGTTCTTCGCCGTCGAGGGCACCCTGGACGGATACCCCGGCAACCCGGAGCGGTGCGGGCCCGACAACGTGCCGCCGTGGTGGCCGGGTTGGCTGCCGGCCTGACGGAAATCCGGGTGCGCGCCGGCTCCCCGTCCCGCCAGGATGGGCCATGACCTGGACCTTCACCACGGATCTGGCGGCCTATCTGGCCGCGGCGGGCCCGGCCGCGGCCGCGCAGCCCGTCTCCAACACCCTCCTGTTGACCGTGACCGACGGGCTGAAGCGGCGCGGGAGCACCGCCTACGGCTCCGACGCCCCCTTCTTCGGCTGGTGGACCGGGGCGGACGGGACCGTCGCCGGGGCGCTGCTGTGCACCCCGCCGTTCCCGATGGTGCTCGGCGTGGTGCCGGCCGAGGCGGTCCGGGCGCTGGGGGCCGCGCTGCGCGGCGAACCGCTGCTCGCCGGGCTCCGCGCGTTCAACGCACGCCGCCCGGACGCACAGGCGCTGGCCGAGGCCTGGGGGCGGCCCACCCGGATCGCCGAGGAGCTCCGCCTGTACCGGCTGGCCGGCCTGGTCGCCCCGGATCCCGCCCCGGCCGGGCGGCCGCGGACCGCCACCGCGGCGAACCTCCCGCTGCTGCTGGAATGGATCACCGCCTTCCACGAGGAGGCGGGCGTGAGGGGCGCCGGCTCCGAAGCCGTGCTGCGCGACCGGATCTCGTACGGCGGGGTCCTGCTGTGGGAGCACGAGGGCGGCCCGGTCTCCCTGGCGTCCTTCTCCCGCCCGATCGGCTCGGCCGCCCGCATCGGCCCGGTCTACACCCCGCCCGCGCTCCGCGGCCGCGGCTACGCCGCCGGGGTCACCCACGCGGCGAGCGCAGCGGCGCACGCGGCCGGCGCCTCGGAGGTCCTCCTCTTCACCGACCTGGCCAACCCCACCAGCAACGGCGTCTACCAGCGCCTGGGCTACACCCCGGTCGAGGACCGCGCCGAGGTCGTCCCGGTGTGAACGCGCCGGACCAGTGCACGATCGGGAGGGCTAGCCGCGCCCCGTCGGTGGTTTGCGGCTGCCCGCGCGGTACGGGGCCGGCCAGGGGGCGCCCGGGCCTTCGTAGGACTGGTCGGCGGCCGCGTGCAGGCTCCAGTGGGGGTCGTAGAGGTGGGGGCGGCCGAGCGCGCAGAGGTCGGCGCGGCCGGCCAGCAGCAGGGAGTTCACGTCGTCCCAGGAGGAGATGGCGCCGACCGCGATCACGGGGACGCCGAGGGCGTTGCGGATCCGGTCGGCGTACGGGGTCTGGTACGAGCGTCCGTACTCGGGGGCCTCGTCCGCGACCACCTGTCCGGTCGAGACGTCGATGGCGTCGGCTCCGTGGGCGGCGAAGGCGGCGGCGATCCGCACCGCCTCCTCGGGCGTGGTGCCGCCGGGCGCCCAGTCGGTCGCCGAGAGGCGGACGGTCATCGGGCGGTCCTCGGGCCAGACCTCGCGGACCGCGTCGAAGACCTCCAGCGGGAAGCGCAGGCGGTTCTCCAGGGCGCCGCCGTAGGCGTCGGTGCGGTGGTTGGTCAGCGGTGAGAGGAATCCGGAGAGCAGGTAGCCGTGGGCGCAGTGCAGTTCCAGCAGGTCGAACCCGCTGTCGGCGGCGCGCACGGCGGCGGCCGCGAACTCGGAGCGCAGCGCCACCAGGTCGGCCTGGCCGAGGGCGCGCGGGAGCGCCGAGACGCCCGGCCGGTAGGGCAGCTCGGAGGCGGCCACCAGCGGCCAGTTGCCCTCCGGGAGGGGGTCGTCCATGCCCTCCCACATCACCCGCGTGGAGCCCTTGCGGCCCGCGTGCCCGAGCTGGACGCCGAGCGCGGTGCCGGGTGCGGAGGTGTGGACGAAATCGGCGATCCGCCGCCAGGCCTCCGCCTGTTCCTGGGTGTAGAGGCCGGCGCAGCCGGGGGTGATCCGGCCCTCGGCGGACACGCAGACCATCTCCGTCATCACCAGGGCGGCCCCGCCGAGGGCCCGGGCGCCCAGGTGCACGAGGTGGAAGTCGCCCGGGATTCCGTCCACGGCCGAGTACATGTCCATCGGGGAGACGACGACCCGGTTGCGCAGGGTCAGGCCGCGCAGGGTGAGGGGGGTGAACATCGGCGGGGTGTGCTCGTCCGGGCAGCCGAAGTCGCGTTCCACTGCGCGCGCGAACCGCTCGTCGCGGATCCGCAGGTTGTCGTGCGTGACCCGGCGGCTGCGGGTGAGGAGGTTGAAGGCGAACTGCCGGGCGGGCTGGTCGACGTATCCGGCGAGCTCCTCGAACCAGGCCCGGCTCGCCGCCGCGGCCCGCTGGGTGCTGGCGACCGCCGGGCGGCGCGCCGCCTCGTACGCGGCGAGGGCGGCCGGTACGTCGCCTTCCGCGCCGGCCACCGCTTCGGCGAGGGCGAGCGCGTCCTCGACGGCCAGCTTGGTGCCGGAGCCGATGGAGAAGTGGGCGGTGTGCGCCGCGTCGCCGAGCAGGGCCACGTTGCCGTGTGACCAGCGCTCGTTGACCAGGGTGTCGAACCGCGTCCAGGTCGAGCGGTTGCCGCGCAGCGGCCGTCCGCGCAGGGCCTCGCTGAAGATCTTGGCGCAGCGGGCCGCGGACTCGTCCTCGTCGCACAGGTCGAGGCCGGCCGCCCGCCAGACCTCCTCCCGCATCTCGACGATCACCGTGGAGGCGTCCGCCGCATAGGGGTAGGCGTGCAGTTGCATGACCCCGTGCTCGGTCTCGGCGATCTCGAAGCGGAAGGCCTCGAACGCGAAGTCGGCGGCGAGCCAGATGTAGCGGCAGCGCCCGGGCGTCAGCGTCGGCCCGTAGTGCGCGGCTCCGGCCGCCCGGATCGCGCTGTGCACCCCGTCCGCCGCGACCACCAGGTCGTACGCGGCGGCGAGGTCCCGCACGTCCGGGGCCGCGGTGCGGAAGCGGAGCCGGACGCCGAGCCCGGCGCAGCGCTCGTGCAGGATCTGCAGCAGCCGGCGCCGCCCGATGGCGGCGAAGCCGTGGCCGCCGGAGGTCAGCATCCGGCCCCGGTGCACGATGTCCACGTCGTCCCAGCGCACGAACTCGGCGCTCAGGGCGGTGTAGACGACGGTGTCGGCCCGCTCGATGCCTCCGAGGGTCTCGTCGGAGAGGACCACGCCGAAGCCGAAGGTGTCGTCCGGGGCGCCCCGCTCCCAGACCTCCACGGCGTGGCCCTGGCGGGCCAGGAGCGCGGCGGCGTACAGCCCGCCCGGTCCCCCGCCGACGACGGCGACCCGCATGGGGCCCGGAGACACGCGGCTACCTGCCCTTCCAGGCGGGCGGCCGCTTCCCGGTGAAGGCCGCGTGGAACTCCGCGTAGTCCTGGCCGTTCATCAGGAGGGCCTGGGTGGCTGCGTCGAGCTCCACCGACGCGGCCAGCGGCATGTCGAGTTCTGCGGTGAGCAGCGCCTTGGTCTGCGCGTAGGCGAGGGCGGGCCCCGACGCCAGGTGCGCGGCGAGTTCGGCGGCCCGTACGTGGGCCTTGCCCTCCTCGGTGAGCTCGCTGAGCAGGCCGATCCGCTCCGCTTCGGGGGCGCGTACGGGCTCTCCGAGCATCAGCAGCCGGGTGGCGTGGCCGAGGCCGACGACCCGGGGCAGCAGGTAGGCGGCTCCCATGTCGCCGCCGGACAGGCCGACGCGGGTGAAGAGGAAGGCGAAGCGGGCGGTGGGGTCGGCGATGCGGAAGTCGGCGGCGAGCGCGAGGACGGCGCCGGCCCCGGCGGCCACCCCGTGCATGGCGGCGATCACCGGGAAGGGGCATTCGCGGAGGGCACGCACCACCTGGCCGGTCATCCGGTTGAAGTCGAGGAGCTGGGCGGTGTCCATGGCGAGGGTGGCGCCGATGATCTCGTCCACGTCCCCGCCGGAGCAGAAGCCGCGGCCCTCGCCACCCAGGACGAGGGCGCGCACGGAACGCTCGCGGGACAGTTCGGCGAGCAGATCGCGCAGGTCGGCGTAGGCGCCGAAGGTGAGCGCGTTCAGCTTCTCGGGGCGGTCGAAGGTGACGGTGGCTACGCCGTCCTGCCGGGTGACCCGGAGGTGGTGCCACCGTTCGGTCGCTGCTGTGGAACCGGTGAAGGGGCTCACACGATCGACGGTATCACCAGATCGTGACTGCCGTCAGAGAAGCGCGACATCGTGTCGGCGTTCATCGTGCCGGTATCCGCGGCCGGCCCTGCTGCCCGTCGGCGCCCGGGCGCCGTGCGGGGCTCTCCACCGGGCCGGTGGAGAGCGCCGCGTGCGGCGGTCGCGGGCAGGGCGCCCGCCGGGCGACAAGGCCGACACCCGCGGGGCGTCGGGGCCGGCACCCGCAGGGCGTCAGGGCCGGCGTTCGAGGCGGAAGACGGCTGCCGCGCCCCAGGCAGTGACCCCGACGGTGAACCAGTCGTCCATCGTGTCCGAACCGGTCAGGAACGCGATGAGGCCGAAGACGAAGGCGATCAGCCCGCACACGCCGAGCGCGACGCCGAGCAGCGGGCGGACGGTCCGCGTCACCTGGCGGCGCAGGATCCGGCGGCGGGCGCGGCGCCGCCGGCGCTTGAGCCGGCTGACCTCCGTCTCCTGCTGGGCGACCGCGGCCTTGTGGCAGACCAGTTCGTGCTCGGCCGCGGCGATCAGGTCCTCCAGGGTGTGGCCCAGGACCGCCGGGGTGTTCGGGTGTTGCGGGCCGTTCGCATCGGGCATGCTGCTCATGGGATGTCCTTTCACAGGGATGTCCGTCGGCCCGCTGCTCTCGGTTACCAGGCCTGGTGAGCAGCGGGCTTCATGGTGTGCGGGCTACTGGAGCCGCACAGCGCAGACCGCGGTCAGGGCCGCGGCCCCGACGGCCATCCACAGGCCGGCCGCGAACGGCCAGCCCGGGAGGGCCGTCCAGAGGGGACCGGGAGGGATCAGCTGCCAGCCCCCGTCGGCCCGTGTCCGGCGGCCGTGGCCGCGGCGTCCGCGCCAAAGCCGCCCCTTGGCCTTGTCGGCCGCGGCTTCCTCGCGCCGCGCGAGACGGCGGGCGACCTCGGCGTACACGTGGTCGAGCTCCGCGTCGACGTCTCGGACGCCGAACCTCGTGCGGGCCCAGGCGTGGAACGCCCGGAGGTGTCGGCTGAACCAATCCTCGAAGCCGATGTTTTCGTCCTCGTTCGGCATGTGCATCCTGTCTCCAACTTGGCTCTCACTGGCCGGGGAGCGGGCGGGACCGTCGCTGTGGTGGCAGCCGTGCGACGGTCCCGCCCGCGCATGTGCGGAACTACCGCGGTTCTTCGTGACGGTCGATGTAGCCGGTCTTCTCACCGAAGGGGCGGAGGGCTTCCTGCAGGCTCGGGAACTTCTCCTCGGCGCGCTTCAGGGCCGTCCGCACCGTCCGCCGGGAGACTCCGAGCCGGTCGGCGATCTTCGCTTCGCTGAGCGAGGCCCCTTCCTCGCTGAAACGCAGCTCGAGGACGGCGCGCTGGCGGCCCTTGAAGTGCTTGAGGAACACGTTCCAGAACTCCTTCAGTTCGTCCGGGGCGAACTGCATGCCGTCCTCGTCCTGGGCCTTGTTTTCCGGCGGCTCGTCATCGGGTCCGTCGCCGTGGACGAGGTGGTCGAAGTAGGCAGTGGGGTACGTGTTCCTGCGGTGCCGGTTCTCCTTTCTGTTCAGGATCTTGATCTGGTTGAAGATCTCGTCGGTGAGAAGCTCCGTCACCTCCTCGAGGCCGGGGGTCTCGTCGGCCTGGTCGAGCGACACCAGCACGCAGATGGACGCCTCGTTCATGACCTGGGTCTTGCTCTCGTCCGAGAGGGCACGGAAACGAGAGCTGACGAGTGCCCTCGACTCTGCGGCCCTGTATGCCTCGCGAAGGATCTCGCGCGGCGGAGGTCCGCCTCGCTGGGCAGGAATCTCGGTCACCAGTTGCCTCCACGCACGTGCCGACTCGGGGGGTGGGACCGCCTTGCGGGTGGTCCTACCCCTTGCGGAAATCGGCGGCAAAGTCGCCCGAGGCACCCATGGGAGCGGCAGGCAGCCCCGGGGCACGGGGGGCGGGAGGAACACGACGGGGCGGCAGAAGGCCTGCGGGATCTGAGGGCCCCGTCAGGGAGGGCGCTCCGGAAACGCGGAGCCCGCGGCGTCCGCGGACGCGGGGCCGGCGGCGGCACGACGCCGGATATGCCGCAGGGCGGGGTGCACACGGCCTGGAGCGCGATCGGCGAGCGCCCGAACGGGAGGCCTCCGCTCGCCGCTGTCCCGGTCCGCGCGACGACGGCCGCATCACGGGCGAGCGGCACCCGGCACCGGGCGGAGCGGCACTTGCGTGCGAGCGCCCGCCCCTCGCCCTGCCGCAGGTGCGGGTCGAGCCTGCCGAGGCCGCGGGTCGGCAGGTGGGAACAGCGGAGCGGCGGATCAGG
Source organism: Streptomyces sp. MB09-01 (assembly GCF_033794505.1). Lineage (NCBI taxonomy): Bacteria > Bacillati > Actinomycetota > Actinomycetes > Kitasatosporales > Streptomycetaceae > Streptomyces > Streptomyces sp. MB09-01. The sequence goes on from NZ_JARAYQ010000084.1 coordinate 29,860, forward strand.
GAGCCGACGCGCCGCGGCGTATGACTATGCGTCACTCCGGGCGGGCCGGCCGAGCGTGGCGACGAGTACGGCCTTGATGGTGTGCAGGCGGTTCTCGGCCTCGTCGAAGACGACGGAGTGCGCCGACTCGAACACCTCGTCGGTCACCTCCAGGGATTCCAGCCCGTGCCGCTCGTGGATCTCCCGGGCCACCTTGGTGCCGAGGTCGTGGAAGGCCGGCAGGCAGTGCATGAACTTCACGTCCGGGTTCCCGGTGGCCCGCAGCACGTCCATGGTCACGGCGTACGGGGACAGGGCCGCGATCCGCTCGTCCCAGACCTCCTTGGGCTCGCCCATGGACACCCAGATGTCGGTCACCACGAAGTCCGCCCCCGCGACCCCCTCGGCGACCTCCTCGGTCAGGGTGATCCGCGCGCCGCTGCCCTCCGCGAGCTCCCGCGCCGCGGCCACCACCGACTCGGCCGGCCAGTAGGCGCGGGGCGCGACGATCCGTACGTCCATGCCCAGCAGCGCACCGGTCACCAGGTACGAGTTGCCCATGTTGAAGCGGGCGTCGCCGAGGTAGGCGAAGGCGATCCGGTCCAGCGGCTTGGCGGTGTGCTCGGTCATCGTGAGGACGTCGGCCAGCATCTGGGTGGGGTGCCAGTCGTCGGTGAGACCGTTGAAGACGGGCACGCCGGAGTGGGCGGCGAGCTCCTCGACGGCCTCCTGGCTGTCGCCGCGGTACTCGATCCCGTCGAACATCCGGCCGAGCACCCGCGCGGTGTCGCGGATCGACTCCTTATGGCCCATCTGGGAGCCCGCGGGGTCGAGGTAGGTGGTGTGGGCGCCCTGGTCCGCGGCGGCGACCTCGAAGGCGCAGCGGGTCCGCGTCGAGGTCTTCTCGAAGATCAGCGCGATGTTCCTGCCCTGGAGCAGGCGCTGCTCGACGCCGGCCTTCTTGGCCGCCTTCAGTTCGGCGGCGAGCTCGACCAGGCCGCGGAACTCGGCGGCCGTGAAGTCGAGCTCCTTGAGGAAACTGCGGCCTGCGAGGTCGGTGGCCATGGGGTCGCTCCAGCGTCACGGTGACAGGGGATGTTGGAAGTCTATACGATCCTCTGTATTGATATACAGGACCCTCTCCCTGCCCTCC